>JAQBNN010000114.1 GCA_028288505.1 Segetibacter sp.
AATAAATGAGCTGGCCTTCATTACTGAAGAGCCCGGTAGCCTTACCCGTACTTATGGTACCCGCGCCTTTATTAATGCAAGAGCAGTTGTTGCAGCATGGATGAAAGAACTGGGGCTTACAATTAGAATAGATAACATCGGCAATATAAGAGGACGATTACTAAGCAGGAAGCCAAACGCTAAAACCTTAGTTCTGGCATCTCATATAGATAGTGTCGTAAATGCAGGAAAGTTTGATGGTCCCCTCGGGATAGTGATGGCACTTGAAATGGTTGAAGCAGTATTGCCACTAAAAGATGAGCTTCCTTTTAATATTGAAGTAATTGCTTTTTGTGATGAAGAAGGTGTACGTTTTCATAGCACCTACCTGGGAAGTAAAGCCGTTGCCGGTTCCTTTGAAACAGAGTTGTTAGACAAACAAGATAAAGATGGAGTTACACTTGCCGAAGTAATTAAACAACAAGGTGGTAATCCTGAAGCAATACAAGCTGATGCAATTCCGCGTGAAGAATGGCTCGGCTATTTTGAAATACATATAGAACAAGGACCAGTACTGTTTGAAGCAAATGTTCCTGTTGCGCTTGTTACTACTATTGCAGGTCAGCAGCGAATAATAATTCAATTCAAAGGTGTTGCTGGTCATGCAGGAACAGTTCCAATGGATATGCGGAAAGACGCTTTAGCATGTGCTGCAGCATTTATTCTCGAAGCAGAAGAATATGCAGGTACTCATAAAGAAAAAATTGTAGCAACAGTAGGAAGGCTTGAAATAATAAACGGAGCAAGCAATGTTATTCCCGGCTTTGTTACCTGCACACTTGACCTTAGAAGCTCTGACGAAAGTGCCCTGTGCACTGCCTGTACTTACTTACAAAATGCGTTCAATCACATTTGCAATAGTCGGGCACTTGAAGGACATTGGCAATTAGTACAACAGGCCAAACCTGTACAATGCCACGAGCAATTAAACAACTTGCTTAAGAACGCAATTGAAGAATCGGGAGTGCCGGTTATAAAACTTGTCAGCGGTGCTGGACACGATGCAGTACCTATTTCTTCGGTTGCTCCTGTTGCTATGTTATTTGTAAGATGCTTTCAAGGCATCAGTCACAACCCTCTTGAAGATGTAGAGTTGAAAGACATTGCAGCAGCACAACTTATCGCAGATAATTTTTTAAGAAACCTAATCAAAGAATATCAAACATAACTAATGGAGATATCAGCGTTAACCAGGTCTGTAGTAAAAAGAAACCATGCCGTAATAAGTCCTGATGGCTACATCAATAGCAACGTTCCTGGCTGGACAAACTGCACAGTCAACGTTATTATTAACGAACAAATGGGTGCTAACCTTTGCCAAACATTGATCAAGTTTAAAGAGAACGGGCAACTAACCGGTTCAACCAAATCTTCACAGGTATTTTTTTATATAGTTTGCGGAGGCTGCACCGCAACCGTTGCAGGCGAGACAAAGCCACTTGAAAAAGGCCAGTTCGTTTACGTACCGGTTAACTGCGAGTATTTATTTAATGATGCCCCTGGCGGAACCGAAATACTTACATTTCACAAAGTATACGAACCCCTCGAGGGTTACCAAACTCCTTCTGTTCTTTTCGGTGATGCAGCCAATGTTCCAGGTCCATCTTATCTTAATGATGATGCACTTCGCTTGCAGGTGTTGCTGCCCGATGATCTTTCTTTCGACATGGCTGTAAATATTTTTACTTACGATCCCGGGGGGCATTTACCAATGGTTGAAACTCATATCATGGAGCACGGCCTTATGTACTTGCAGGGGCAGGGCGTGTACATGTTAGATCACGAGTGGTACCCAATAAAAAAAGGCGATTCAATTTGGATGGCGCCTTATTGCCAGCAGTGGTTTACCGCTATGGGTAAAGAACCAGCGGTGTACATTTATTATAAAAATGTAAACCGTTTTCCAACAATAGTGTAGGAAGATATTCTACCAAGCAGAAGTACATAAATGTCACTTCCGTTGCGTCGCACTCTTGTACATTTTACCAATACTCAACTAGTCACCGGTACCAATAAATCAACTAATACAATCAGGCATAATGTCTTTGGTAGAACTAAACAACCTTTCAGAACCGGCTTTAAAAGAGGAGCTGGCTAAATGTTGCGGCTCAAAAAATTGGGTGAATAAAATAGCCGCATCTTTTCCTTTTACCAACGTTGACGAATTGTTTGCTAAAGCAGAACAAGCATGGTACGAATGCAGCGAGCAGGATTGGTTAGAAGCCTTCACGCATCATCCAAAAATTGGCGATGCTAATTCATTAAAAGAAAAGTTCGCATCTACAAGTCACCTTGCTTCCACTGAACAAGCCGGTGTAAATTCTGCTTCAGATACTATTATTAGCGAGCTGGCTGAATACAATAAAAAGTATGAAGAGAAGTTTGGCTACATCTTCATCGTATGTGCCACGGGAAAATCGGCTGGGGACATGTTGCACCTGCTAAAGCAGCGGTACAAAAACGATCCAGCTACAGAGATTAAGATAGCAATGAAAGAACAAAACTACATTACTAAAATCAGATTGAAAAAGCTGTTAGCATGAGTCAACTTACTACCCACATACTTGATACTTCAAAGGGAAAACCAGCGGCTGGTGTTTCAATAATACTTTACCAGCAGAGTCTGGATGAATGGACAGAACTAGCAAGCGGCATAACCAACGCCGATGGAAGAATACCAGACTTTCTTCCATCAGAAAGAAAAATGGAACACGGCATTTACAAAATGCGTTTTGAAACTAAAAGCTATTTCGATAAGCAAAGCTTACAAGCGTTCTACCCTTTTGTTGAAGTTGTTTTTGAAATAACATCCGCCGATCATTACCACGTGCCCTTGTTACTCAATCCCTTCGGATACTCAACCTATCGGGGATCGTAATTTTCGGCTGTCCCACATTGTACTTTCATCTAGCCCTTTCGTTTGCTGCACCAGGTACTGTTCTTCAAGAAAAAGCAGATACTTAATATGGTTGGCGAATTTAAAAATAACTGTACAAGAGTGCGACGCAACGGCTGCTTAATAGTAGTACCATTGATCAGTACCAAAAAACTTCAACAAATAAAAAAAGCCGGTGAAAATCACCGGCCTTGAGGATATGGATAGAGGAATATTATGATTTACGGTTAAAAGCCAGTAACAAAGTAGAACCTTGTCTTAACTCAAGCCTGTCGCCGTTAATTGTATAATTGTCAACTTTCTTCATTGCATCTAAAAATGCAGTTTCGTTGTATTCGTTACAAGCCATTTTACTGGTAGCGATACGCTTGTTAAACTGGAGATCATTACCGCCAAAGTTGAAGCTTCCACTCATAGTGTTGCAACCAGTGTTGCCTGTAAATACTTTAGCTGTTGGTTTAAAAGTAATTTGTGGAATACGCTGCCAGTAACGGAAACCTTCTGGTTGTGCTGTAGCAGTATCGGTCATCGTTGTTGCACTAGTCGATCCGTTTAAACCTGCTGAAAAAGATTGATCGCCAGTCTTTGCTGTTTGGCCAGTTGCTGGTTTTGCATTTTTATCGTCTTTCTTCCACGCCATTGCTTTTTTATGCAGAGCCTTTTTATCAGCAGCAGCCGACATAGAAGTTTGTGTTTGTGTAGAATCTACTGTAGTAGCAGACAAGGCAGTGTCTTGCGGATACCATGCTTGTGTTTGAGACCAGCTACCGTCTGCAGCCACCATACCTTCTAGGGTCCAACTGCCATTAAGAGTGGTATCGGTGCTTGCACGGTAACCAAAATCTTTTACTGAATTAGTTGTGTTATACTTTGCTGTAGAAGCTTTTGCTGTATCACCACCGTTGTATACAGTTACATTAGATACACCGGGCCCTGCAGGCGGCGTTGCGATTCTTTTAGAGCTGCTGCAGTACGCGAATAAAGCGGTCAAGGGGAGTACGAATATTATCTTTTTCATATCGAGAAGTAGTTTTGTTTGGCAAAAACCCATAACCATGCCAAAATCTTTTATTAACCTCTTTTTATGTTATTTTTAGAATTGTAAGTTGAAAATCATGCAGCTTATATGGCACAGAATTTTTACTTGTTACAAAAACATAATTTATGAGTAACACTAATAACAACGCCGACAACAAAGAACCAAAAACTTCCATAGAGCAGGAAGAGAAGCACCAGCAGGACGTAACAAAGCCTGTAACAACAACGGCTACTAATAACGATACGGATGAACTTGTTGAACAACAAGGCTCTCTTAAGAATTCTAAATAATAGTTTGTTTCAATAACAAAGACAGCCGCACCTTTGGGTCGGCTGTTTAATTTTACTTAAAGCGTACAGGATGTTAAGAAGGGTGAGGCATGGCATAAAGAAAGCGTGGGCAACGGTAGCATTAATATCTGTTGAACTTATAATTGTAACGGGCGGATTCTTCATAGCCCTTACCGGATTTGTGTACCTGGCGAGAATGGTGTTCTGGAAAAAGCGCGAAACCTTAGATCAGAAAGTATTTGGCGTACTCGAAAATCATGTTACTGATGTGAACACCGGCATCATGAACTTTTTCACCATCTTAGGTACACACACCTTTCTTATACCCGCTAACCTGCTGCTGATTGCTTATTTTCTTTTTATACGAAAGCACAGGTGGTACTCCATTAAAATTCCTGTTATCTCTATAAGCAGTTTGCTGCTTATGTTCCTTCTAAAACAAATTTTTCATAGGCAGCGGCCTTTAGTGCCACTGCTCGAGCCAGCAAGAGGAATGAGTTTTCCTAGTGGCCATGCTCTTAATAGTATGGTATTTTATGGCCTGCTTATTTACATTATTCACAAAAATATCGAGAACAATGCCACAAGAAAAACATTGATTTTATGTTTGCTGCTGCTCATATTTTTAATAGGTGCAAGCCGTGTTTATTTACGGGTCCATTATGCCAGCGATGTTTTGGCAGGCTTCTCAATGGGCCTTATCTGGCTGATACTTTCTGTACACGTACTTAACAAAATGGAGCGCTTCAGTAAAAAAGAAATCGACCTTGTAGTGGAGAAGTAGTTTTGGGTTGTTGTCCAGGCTTCATACTTACTATTAAACATCGTTGCGTCGCACTCTTGTACAGTGAGTTCTTTGCGCTGCTTAAGGTTCACAGGTTAAACAATTCCTTTAATGTTACTGGCGCAGATTTTGAAATTTTACAGGCATAAAAGTGGTGTATGAAAAGTTTGGTAGCAGTAGCATTTGCAGTGTCTTTGTTCTCTTGCACAACCTCTGGTCCTTCAGGAATATTTGGCAAACGAAGTCCGCATGAACTATATGGCGATAAAATAAAACAAGCCGGGCTGCAACAAACTGCACTGGGCTCAAAATGGTTCGATGCGGCCAATAAAAGTTTGACCACTCCTTTAAATGTAAGCCTGCCTTATAGTGAAACTGGTTACTTCCCGGCAGAAAACCCGAAAGCAGTGGGCCTGAGGTTTTCAGCAAAGCGTGGTGAAAAATTGAACATACAACTATCCAAAAATCCGACAACCGGCTTTTCTGTTTATGTTGATCTTTGGGAACCTTCAGTTACTTCAACAACCGAGACACCTAAGCTTTTAACTTCAGCTGACAGTACAAAGCCGTCACTTGAGTACGAAGTAAAAAAGGATGGAAATTTTATACTGCGGTTACAGCCCGAGCTTTTAAAAAGCGGCGACTATACTTTATCAATTACAACAGGTCCTTCACTTGCTTTCCCGGTAACGCCAAAAGTAAAAAGCAATGTAGGTAGTTTTTGGGGAGTAGATAGAGACGGTGGTGCAAGAAGACACGAGGGCATCGATATTTTTGCTCCCAAAAGAACGCCACTAGTTTCGGCGGCAGACGGCGTTGTAACCCGGGTAAATGAAACAGCAATTGGCGGTAAAGTCGTTTGGCTTAATCCTGATGGGAGAGATTACTCTTTATACTATGCGCACTTAGATGAACAACTTGTACAAGCAGGTCAAAGAATTAAGGAAGGCGAGACCGTTGGATTAATGGGTAATACAGGTAACGCAAAAAGCACCAGCCCGCATTTGCATTTTGGTATTTATGCAGTGGGCGGCGCAGTAGATCCATTACCATTTGTCAACGTGAATGTAAAAGAACCAGATAGAATAGTTGTTCCAATATCAACCATAAATAAAATGGCGAGGGTAACAAGTTCGGCAAAATTATATGATCACCCTTCATCAAATGGAATGTTGGTAACGACCTTAGAACCAAGCTCACTTGTACAAGTTGAGGCTGCAACTTCTAACTGGTACAAAGTAGCACTGCCTGATGGTACGGTCGGATACGTTGCAGGATCACAAGTCGCTTTATTAAGCAAGCCAATAAGAAGCATCACTGCAAATACCAACCTTGCACTCTTAGATCAACCATCAATTAATGCTCCTAAAAAAGCAATTCTTGCTAACGGTAAATCGGTACAAGTACTTGCTGCTTATAAAGACTTTTATTATGTAAGCAGCCAGGATAATGAGGGATGGATTAGTAAGGGAGCATTATAGATTTTCGTCCTTAACTCTCCTCTTCAAAATAGAGCTTGTAATAATGCTTGCCCGTTAGTTCATCATAGCCCTTCTCAATAAGATCGCGACGGCCGTGAATGTAGACGTGGAAATTTTTATCAAGTTTTAGAATACTCTTGAAGGTTTTTGCTTGCTTCTTAACTGCAGAAAGGTGAATATCAAACTCATCATCCATCGCAAAGTTTTTTGAAGACTCGAAGTTCTTTTTGTATTCCATAAAAGTATCAACCACGTCGGGATGATGGATGACTTCTTCAGCAAACTCCTGCAGGTTGAATTGATCTTTTGTTTTGAAGTAATCCATTGACTTGTTCAACAAATCGATCTGGTCGCTTTTCGAAACTTCAAACTTATCTGCATATTCATTTTGCACAAACAGCTTGCACATCCCTAATAGTTTATCAGTATTGTGGTAACTATCAGCATAAGGTTCTACCTGTAAAAAGTCTTTTACCCAATAAGCTGCGTCGTTTTGTTTATTGGTATTATCAACTACACAAACCGTATAACCTTCTTGCTTATTATTTTGAAAGATGAGGCAACCTTTATCAAGCTTGTTTATATTGATACCTTCTTCGTGTATAACCTCAAGACTAGTACCGTGAGGGAAAACTTTTAGGAAGGTTTCTTTCGTTTCTGATTTAAAAATGCCGATAGCTCTTTTGTATTCACTTCCAAAAGGCACTTCATCAAATAAGGCAAGGTACATCTCACCTTCCTTCACTTTTACGTGTGTGCTTTTGCTGTAAAGGAATTGTGCAAGCAAAGCAGAGGTTGGAACAAATGATTTAGGCTCTTCAAAAATCTTAGTCACATAAGTATACACTTCGTTCAGGTTTACATCGCTTAGGTGAGTAAAGTGGTAGTGTTCACTTTCGTTAAACGGAGATAGGAAATATTTGGTGAGCATCCCCTGCACTATATCATCGTTTAACGTAAGGGCGTTCTGAGAGAGCTTTAATTCTTCTGTCCTTGTTGGGTTTCCTATTTTATGAACGATCACTTCTTTAAGTTGCACACTGTCTATTCCTGTCATGCGGCGAAGATAATGAGCAATCTTTTTAGTATGAACCGCAGAGCCATAACAATACGGAGAAGCAGAAACACAGAGACATTCCTCTGCGTACTCTGTGCCTCTCTGTCTCCGGGGTTAAAAAAGCAGAATAGAATTGTTGCCGTACAAGTGAGTGACACAACGATGCTTAATAGACAAACACATGCTGGAAAACAAAGACAACACGTGCAATAATCTTACTTAATTATGAATTGTTGTATTGAGAAAAGTCACAGATATTTGCTGTCCCTCTATTTACTACAAAATTAAAATTATGGATATACAAGGTTTAAAAGACATTGGTGCACAGGTTCGTAGAGATATTGTACGGCAGGTGCATGGCTCTCAAAGCGGCCACCCCGGCGGATCTTTGGGTTGTACAGACCTTATTGTGGCGCTGTACTTTAGCGAAATGAAAATTAATGACAGCAAGAACAGCGAAGGCTTTCTTGATTTTAAAAGAGAGGGAATTGGTGAAGATCTTTTCTTTCTTTCTAATGGTCATATTTCTCCGGTGTTTTATTCGGTGCTTGCACGTCGCGGTTATTTTCCGGTAAGTGAATTGGCAACTTTTCGCAAGATAAATTCTCGTTTGCAAGGTCACCCTGCTACGCACGAACATCTTCCGGGTATTCGTATAGCATCTGGTTCTTTGGGACAAGGTCTTTCGGTTGCAGCTGGTGCAGCTTATGCAAAAAAGCTACGCAAAGAAGATCGACTTGTATATGTATTAATGGGTGATGGCGAGCAGCAGGAAGGACAAGTGTGGGAAGGCGTTCAGTTTTGTGCGCATAAAAAATTGGATAACGTAATTGCTGTTATAGATTGGAACGGCCAGCAAATAGACGGATCGACAGACGAGGTAATGAGTAACCTTGACCTTAAAGCTAAGTACACTGCTTTTGGTTGGGATACTGTTGACCTTGATAATGGAAACGACATGCAACATGTGGTGGAAGCCATTCAGGCTGCCAAAGCAAAAACAGGCAAGGGAAAACCAGTTGTAATCTTAATGCGCACAGGCATGGGTTACGGTGTTGACTATATGATGGGTACACATAAATGGCATGGCGCTGCTCCTAATGATGATCAGCTGAAAGTTGCATTAGATCAATTACCTGTTACGCTTGGCGACTATTAATTACATTCTTCAACTTCTACAACGACAAAATGAAAAAATACACTTTCACAGATAAAAAAGATACAAGGTCAGGCTTTGGGGCAGGCATTGCAGAATTAGGACGTACAAACCCAAAAGTTCTTGCTTTATGCGCTGATCTTGTTGCCTCTCTTAAGTTGGATACTTTTATAAAAGAAAATCCTGACCGCTTTATACAGGTTGGTATTGCTGAAGCCAACATGATAGGTATTTCTGCCGGTCTTGCCCTAAGCGGGTACATTCCATTCTGTAGTACGTTTGCAAACTTCGGTAGCGGTCGTGTGTACGATCAAATTCGCCAGAGTGTTGCTTACTCAAATACCAATGTAAAAATTTGTGTATCGCATGCTGGTCTTACCCTTGGTGAAGATGGAGCCACCCACCAAATTCTTGAAGACTTGGCTATGATGCGTGCAATGCCTGAAATGACTGTTATTAATCCTTGTGATTATAACCAAACGAAGGCTGCAACTATTGCCATTGCTAATTATAACGGTCCTGTTTACCTGCGCTTCGGTCGCCCGGTAATGCCAATTTTTACTGAGGCAGATCAGAAGTTTGAGATAGGCAAAGCTTGGATGGTAAACGAAGGAAAAGATGTAAGCATCTTCGCAACTGGTCACCTTGTTTGGGAAGCAATACTGGCAGGTGAAATGTTGGAAGCCGAAGGTATTGATGCAGAGATTATAAACATTCATACGATCAAGCCTTTAGATACCGACGCGATTTTAAGATCAGTGTCTAAAACAAAATGTGCGGTAACCGCAGAAGAGCACCAGTTGAATGGCGGATTAGGTGATGCGGTTTGTCAAACACTAAGTCGCAATATGCCTTCGCCTGTTGAAATGGTTGGTGTTAATAATTCCTTTGGCGAAAGCGGTACACCTGCCCAGTTGATGGAGAAATATGGTTTGAATGCTAAAGCAATTGTTGCGGCAGCAAAAAAAGCCATTCAAAGAAGAGGATAGAAAGTTATTTCTGATTATAGGATGTAGGATTGGAAGATTTAGGTTTACTTATAACCTCCACTTACAACCTATAACTTTCTTTGTTGACCAGCAGATGTTTTTCATAGCATCATCGTTGTGTCACTCACTTGTACGCCAAATCTTTTTGGAACAATAGTTTTTGAATGCAGGATTTACTCCTGCATTTTTTTATTAGATTTAATTGCTATGCTCAAAATTAATTCTTCTGTTAAAGTATACCTGGTCCTGAAAGTCCTCGTTTTAGCGTTAGTCATTGTCTACATATTCTGGAGCGATGAGAAGAACACCTCCGCAATTTTAAAAGGAATTGCAATAGCACTTGTAGGTATCGTAGGTGTATTTGTAGCATTCCGATCAAACAAAAGAAAGCAATAACTCAATGCTGTTTTTGTAGGCGCCAATTTTAGTTCCTTCTACTAATGGCTACAAATTTGATGTAATAGCCTACAGAAACGACATAGAAAAGTGATAGAAGATGAAGACTCACAGTTTTGTAAAAGAAGGATCTGGCTGGTACATTGATTTACCTGAATACATAGCACAAGGCGGTAGCAAAGGAGACCTTGCAATGGTAGCTGGTGCGGATACGATGCTTGATTTTATAAGTCAAGGCGAAAAAAAAGTAACCATAACAATGGATACAAAGCCATTCGAAAAAGGCGATGAAATAACGCTGGTTGAAGAGCTAGGACCGGGAGGTGGCGGTAACTACCTTATGCGATCTTTCGAAGGCAAAGAGGTAAACCACAAGATGTGGTTATGCGACGTCACAACTTTTGTGTTCGGAAGTATTCCACCGAAAATTTTTGTAAAAAAGGAGAAGTAATCTCACGCTGCAAATTCCATTTTATAGATTTATTTTACCAATCACTGACAGCACTTCTTAAACTTATAAAAATCTTTTCTATTGTGCCTACTGTGCCTATCCGGTAAAATACCATAAAAACCGGCTTTTGTCCTGCCAATAACCTTATTGGTGTAACCTTTTTCCTCTCACAGTTTTTCATTTATACGTTTGGTGAACTATTAAGAAATCAACCAAAAAAGTATAAAAAAATGAAAGCCTTATTACTCATCCTCCTAACCCAACTAACTGCTTTAGATTACATTGAAGGGATGAAGAACTATGTGGCAATTCATAGGGGCGGGCAGAAGACTTTAGTGTATACCAACATGAAAGACATTGAAGCAAAGCTGCCGCATAAGCAATTTATTCGGGTACATAAATCATTCATTATTCCAATAACAAAGATCACAGGTATTGAAGGCAACCAGCTTTTGATAAAGGGTGTGACTGCAGAGATTCTGATAGGTGGTAGTTACAAGGCGGATTTAATGGAGATCATTAAGAATAAGATGATAAATTAGCAATTTTACCACATAGGAGCATAGGTAAGTTTAATAATAAAAGTTACTATGTGCCTACGGTGCCTGGGTGGTTCAACTTATCTTATGGCGTTAAACAAACAAATACTATCCTTTCTTTTCAACCTCGATTTTAATGTAGAGTTACCGGAAGGTTTCGAAGTAATGCATCCTTTTAAAGATGCTGAAACGCAAAGGGTATCAAAAGTGTTTTACGATAAGTTTTATAACGATGATAATAAAAGATTTTGCGTCATAGGAATAAACCCTGGCAGGTTTGGCGCAGGTGTTACAGGTGTTCCGTTTACAGATCCGATAAGGCTTGAGAAGGAATGTGGTATAGCAAATGACTGGCCGAAGAAGCAAGAGTTGTCATCTTTATTTGTCTACGACCTTGTACACGCTTATGGAGGCGTCGAAAAGTTTTACAGGAAGTTTTATATAACAGCAGTTAGTCCACTCGGACTAGTTAAAGGTGGGAAGAACATTAATTATTACGATGATAAAAAACTGCAGCAGAGTGTCAAGCCCTTTGCTGTTGATTGTTTGCGAAAACAATTAGCATGGGGATTGGAAACTAAAGCTGCCTTTTGTTTAGGAGAAGGTAAGAATGCAGCTTACGTACAAAAACTAAACGACGAATACGGCTTTTTTGAGAAGATCGTTCCTTTGCCACATCCTCGATTTATAATGCAGTACAAGCTGAAGCAGAAACAGGATTATATTGATAAATACCTGAACGCTTTTAAGAAGAACTTGTAGTTAAGATTGCACTTTATTCTTATTTAGGATTCCTTTGGTGAATTCATGAACAAGTTCTCCTTTATGCGTTATTAAAGAACCTTTTGTAATGTCTTCATCCATTTCCCATTTTAGACCATCTTTAGTTGCAAGATGAAATAGGAGGGTGCTTATGTTTTTAGCATAAAGCTCACTAGCATTTACCGCCACTGTTGACGGAATGTTTGCTTCACCAATAATGGTAACACCGTGCTTTACCACTGTTTTATTAAATTCACTTGCTTCACAATTGCCTCCTGATTCAACAGCCATATCAACTATTACTGAGCCGGGCTTCATTGTTTTTACCATTTCTTCGGTTACAAGCACTGGTGCTTTTTTGCCAATTACTAATGCGGTCGTAATAACTATATCCGCATCAGCAATATGTTTGGCAATCATTTCTTTTTGCTTTTGCAGGTATTCCGCAGATACTTCTGTTGCGTAACCGCCTTCAGTTTTTACACCTTCGCCTTGCACTACTAAAAACTTGCCTCCTAAAGATTCTACCTGTTCTTTTGTTTCAGGACGGACATCAGTAACCTCTACTACAGCACCTAAGCGTTTCGCGGTAGCTATTGCCTGGAGACCTGCCACACCTGCTCCAAAAATCAACACTTTTGCCGGGGGTATTGTGCCTGCTGCAGTCATTAATAATGGAAAGATTTTGCCTAACGCATTAGCACCAAGTATTACCGATTTGTAGCCGGCGAGATTTGCCTGGGAACTAAGGGCATCCATCTTTTGTGCCCTACTTATACGCGGTACAGCATCCATGGCAAACGACGATATATTTTTTGCGAGGCATACTTCAATAAGCGCGGGAACAGTGTAAGCGTAAAAAAAAGATATGAAAGCGCTGCCAGTGGGTAACATTTGAAGTTCTTCAACTGTTGGAGAGTTTACCTTTAAAAGCACTTCGGTATTGGCTAATAGAGCAGGTTTATCTTCTACAATTTGTGCCCCCGCATTTGTATAAGCGCTATCGTAAAAACCTGCTGAAAGACCGGCTCCACTCTCGATGCTGCATACAAAACCTGCCTTTACTAATAGTTTTACAACATCAGGTGTAATAGCAACTCTTCTTTCTGGTACTTTAGTTTCTCTCAATACGGTTACTCTCAAGGATGGAATTTTTAATGGTTAAACCTGTGGGAAAATAAGATTTTATTCGATACTAAAGCTCTGCCGCAATTGAAGTGGTTTGCCCGAGAAGCGGGGGAAGTTGATTTACGTAGTAAAAGTACAAGAGAGTGACACAACGATGACGCCATGAAAAACAGGTGTCGGTCAACGAAAATCTCTTTATAAATTTTAAATCTAAAAGCTTTTTCAGGCTTTACATTTTCAGCGACCTTTGCGCGATGAAACCGATTTTGATTTATTGTTACGATGCATATTGCGGTTGGTGCTATGGGTTTAGTCCCGTAATAAAACGAATAGCTGAGGAGTATAAAGATGTAATGGAAATGGATGTGCTTTCGGGTGGAATGATACTTCCGGAAAAGCCAACCCATATTGGTGGGATTGCTCCTTTTATACAAAAGGCATATAAAACGGTAGAGGAACTGAGTGGCATTAAATTCGGCCAGGACTTTTTATGGCATATTTTCAACTATGAAGATAGCGACTGGTTTCCTAACTCCGAGAAGCCTGCGATTGCAATGTGTATCTTCAAAGAATATTACCCGGACCGGGCAGTTGAATTTGCTGCCGACCTTCAATACAGTTTAAATTACGAAGGGAGAGACCTTACAGATAATGAAGCATACAGACATTTGCTGGAGAAATACAGTATTCAGCCTGAGCGATTTTATGACAAGCTGGACAGCGAGGAGTATAAAGAGAAAGCTTATTACGAGTTTTCGTTAATGAAGCAATTGCAGGTTAACGGGTATCCAACAGTGTTGATACAAACCGGCGAACTGAAGTTTCAGATGGTGGCAAGGGGATTTACTGACTATGAAACGCTTAAGGGAAGAATTGATAAGGTGATGAGTGGACAAAGTGCAGCCTAGGTGGCAATGTTTTTGAAAAAGAAAGCCTATGTTGTTTGCTTCCCTTTTTTGGGGTTTTATTGCGGGCTTTGCCCTTGTAATTGGTGCTTTAGTTGGTTACTTTACCAATATACCCCAAAGAGTTATTGCCGGTATTATGGCTTTTGGTAGCGGTATTCTTATTTCTACGCTTGCTCTTGAATTAATGGAAGACGCTTATACAAAAGGCGGCTTTGCTTCAACATCTCTTGGGTTTGTGGGCGGCGCGCTTGTATACACTTTTGCAAATATTATTATCTCTAAGAAAGGTGCTAAACATCGAAAACGTTCAGATCACCACCAGTCTAGCGAAGTGAAAACGGAGGGCAGCGGAATGGCGTTAGCGGTTGGGGCTTTATTGGATGGTATACCTGAATCGATAGTGATAGGGCTTAGTTTGCTCGAAGGTGGAAAAGTAAGTACGGTTGCTGTTGTGGCTATTTTCTTATCTAACATTCCTGAGAGTTTATCGAGCGCCACCGGCATGAAGAAGGCGGGACGAAGTAAGAAATATATTTTCAGTTTATGGATAGGCATATGCCTTATTCTTTCACTCGCATCGTTAGCAGGGTTCGCTATTTTTAGTCATTTTCCGCCTAATGTTATTTCGGCTACCATTGCCGTAGCAGCTGGAGCTATTCTTGCCATGATTGCAGACACCATGATTCCCGAGGCCTTTGAGCTTACCCATAATTACACGGGATTAATAACGGTACTAGGCTTTTTAGCTGCGTTTGTTTTATCAAAGTTGCAGTAACTCGCCGGGTCCATGTTGTTGAATCAATTTCACATTCTTCGCGGCGACCACTTAATCAAACGCTACTCCTTCACTATAAGTCCTTTCATTCAGCTGGTATACAACGTTTAAAAAGCAATGGAACGATTTTTTGTAATATGTGTTCAAACAATTTGGTCATTAAAAACTGGTATTATGTTCAGCAAAAAACTCCTAGCCATTTACTTTCCATATGCGTTGGCTTCAGCTATTTTATTCGCTATTCCTGCCCTGTTCTTCGTACGCGATTCAACCTATGCACAAAGCTGGCTTTTATACCTCGGTAACATGCTCTTTATGCTACCAATGATAGTTTTTATGCTTGCATTCAACAAGAAAAGGCGCGACCTTGGGGTAATGACCTCGCTAATGGAAGGTGGGCATATCGCCACAGTTATGGGGGTTATTTTAGCTTGCTTATTGTCCTTGTTATTACTCTTCATATATGCCGGTGGAATCTTTCAAAGCGATGGCACCACTGAAGCCGTATTAGAAGATGCCCCTGCCCAAACTACCCAGGGAGCCGTATCGGGCATGACACTCTTCTTATTTATGGACGCAGTAATTGGTAATTTTAGTGCCGGCTCGTTTGCTACAATAATTTTAGCCTACTACCACAGAAGCAACAAAAGAGGTTAGTTTTTTGGTACCGGCAGAGGTATTTCATGGCGTCATCGTTGCGTCGCAATCCGTTCATCTTTTAGTGCTGTGTGCAACTTTTATAAGCATTTGCCCGGTGCAGTTGCAGAGGTTACGCCATGAAATGCCGCCGCCTATTTTTTAGATCCTCATTAATAATGTACTTTCTCATCTTTTAAGATCTGTTCTTCCAGCTGCAAAAAAGAATGATATAATGCTGTTGTAATTTCCCCGGGACTGCCATTTCCTACTTGCTTATCATCTATTGCAACAATGGGAAAAACCCTTTTCGTTGTACTTGTCATAAATACTTCCGCAGCATTATTAAGGTCGGTTAGAGATACACGGCGTAACTCCACTTTAAAGTCTTTCTCCGCTAATTCAATCACCTTCATTCTTGTAATGCCCTTCAATACATCCTCCTCAGGGGTC
Source organism: Segetibacter sp. (assembly GCA_028288505.1). GTDB lineage: Bacteria > Bacteroidota > Bacteroidia > Chitinophagales > Chitinophagaceae > Segetibacter. Next base: position 15,780 of record JAQBNN010000114.1, read on the forward strand.
ACAATAGTCTTGTCGGCCGTTACAATAAACACATTCGATCTGGGAAATTCTAAAACCTGCCCGTTCAAATGATATAGAATATCATCCGCCTTTTTCTGCCGAAGCTTCTCCAGTTGTTGTATTCCTATAATGTAGTTCGTAGATTTTATTAAGGGCAACTGCCGCATATATTCATGAAGAACAACACGAACACCCTTTTGAAATTTTTCCTCAGTGGGCAGTTCTAAACGTTGTTGAAGAATAATAAAATTAGGTGCAACAGGTTGGTAACTATCCAAAGAAAAACCACCTGTGAGTATGAGCCTGAAACCCGAATCAGGAATATTATTTAGCGAGATCATTTTATAAACAACCTCTTTTAATTCCTGCTTCGATTGCAAAGGCGTTAAAACCAAGCCTGAAGCAGAATTAAAGAACCGGTCGATGTAATCGTCTAAAAACAACGGTACATTATCCCTAATCCTGAAATAATCGAAAACGGCGTAGCCACGCTGAATTGAAAGATCACTTACGTGAAGTGAAGCTTCTTCCTCGTTAATGAAAGTGTTGTTTATATAAGCAACCATAACTTTCTATCTATAAATTTTGTAGAACAAGCCTGCGCCTGCCACTAGGTATTCTGTAAAACCCGTAAAAAATTGAAATAAGCGAAAGGCGCATCGAAAATACAAAAATCTAGGCACCTGAATTATTCATGGGCAGCAGGCTTTCATTTTGAGAATCGACCTGTTCCTCCTTTTCTCATTTGCTGGCCTGCGAATTGTTCTTCTGATTTCTATGTCAGATTTCACAACCTTGCTCCCTGGTGGAAGAACCCTCAGCTATTCATTGTATGGTCCTGCACATGGCGAGCCGGTCTTTTACTTTCACGGCACGCCCAGTTCACGACTCGAACCGCTAATCCTCGGAGCTTACAAAAAAGATATAAATACACTGCTATCAAAAAGCAACATTCAATTAATAGCGGTCGACCGCCCCGGGATGGGCTACTCCTCTTTTAATCCAAAAGGAACTTTTGAATCATTTGCACAAGACGTCAGCTTCCTTGCAAGCCAGTTAAAGATCGAAAAAAGTAAAGTGCTCTGTTGGTCAGGGGGCGGCCCGTATGCGCTTGCCACTGCTTACCATTACCCGGAATTAATCGGGAGCGTTCATATAATAACCGGCTTTACCAGGAGCTTTGGTGAACCGGGTGTTTTTAAAAACATGCATGGCAACAAGTACTATTTTGGAGCTGCTAAAAAAATTCCGGGTATAATGCGGGTCGTTTTAAGTTGGGCCGGCAGAAAAGAAGCGAAGAGAGGAATTCCGCGTTTTGTTTCGCAGCTTCCCGACGTCGATCATAATCTAATGCATACCCAGGATCAGTTAAGAACCATTTCAAAACACACCTTGGTTGAAGCTTGCCGAAATGGAAGTAAAGGCCCGGTACACGAAGCGGCTTTATACTACAACGATCTCAACTACAAGCTCGAGGAAATTACGCAGGTCGTTCACTTTTGGTGGGGCTACGAGGATAATGTTGTAACGAACGTTCACGCAAAGGCAATAGAAAAAAAGGTGCTGAACCACGTGATGCATTACAAGCCGGGTGAGGGCCACTTGTCGATTTATGTAAATTATATGGAGGATATTTTAGCTACAGTTGTCAATAGCTGAGGCAAGGTATCTCCGGCGAGTTCCCTTTTCGCAAGGTTCTTTTGGTACCAGCCGCATATCCCTGGTTAATCATTGTTGCGTCGCATTTCGTTCATCAGCATTTCCATTATTCATCTTTTCCTGCGTTTACTAATAATCATATGGTGCCGCTAACATCGGTGAAAACAGCATTACCAACAGTACATTACTAAATCAGGTAACAAAAAACGCCTTTAAGATGTGGTAATTGTTACCCGTTGGTAAAAGTCGAATGTAATAAGTAGAAGTTGTATGCCCAAAATTGACCGGTTTTATTTTACGCCCCGGGAGATAACATAAGTTTTGCAAGACGCACTCCTGCCTTAAAACCCGGTTATGCAACAATTTTATACCTTACTACTTCATAATTAACATGTTATCTTCCCTTCACCTGAAAAATCATTACCTTTTAAGGTTTTTCGCGACGAAGGGACTACGAAAAGTACAAGAGTGCGACGCAACGGCTGTTTAATAAAAGTTACAAAGGCTTGTTACAAAAAGTCTTCTTTTAAAGTGTTTGGAACTCACCTCTTTTTGGAAGAATTTTCCTCAAAAATTCAAATATTACGAATGGCAAGGATATTGAAATACACAGAGTTCAATTGATTATAAAATAAAAGCATGCAGACAGTTGTAGATAAAAAAAGTAAATCGAACCAAACTAAATCAAAAACATCTATTACGAACGTTCCAACAAACCCTGTTTCGTACCCCGGCAAACCTTTTCCACTTGGAGCCACCTGGGAAGGAGAAGGGGTCAACTTCGCCTTATATTCTGAAAACGCCACCGGCGTAGATCTTTGTTTGTTCAATACAACAGAAGATACAACAGAAGCAGCGACAATAAAGATTACCGAGGTTTCGCACCACGTGTGGCACATTTTCGTGCCCGATTTACAGCCCGGCCAATTATATGGTTTTAGGGTTTTTGGTCCTTACGAACCGCACAACGGCCATCGCTTTAACCCTAATAAATTACTTATTGATCCTTATGCCAAGGCTGTTGCAGGAGCTATTCAATGGCACGACTCACTCTTCGGGTATGAGGTAGGTAGCCCCGAAGAAGACCTTAGTTTCAGCGATTCCGATAGTGCTCCCTACATTCCTAAGTCGGTAGTAGTAAACAGTAACTTCGATTGGGGAGAGGATAAGGCGCCAAAATTCCCGTACCATAAATCTGTAATCTACGAAACGCATGTAAAAGGATTTACCCAGTTACACCCCGAAATACCAGAAGAAATAAGGGGAAGTTACGCGGCAATTGGCCACCCGGTTACCATTAACTATTTAAAGGAGTTAGGCATAACGGCTATTGAGCTAATGCCCGTGCATCATTTTATTGTAGACCGGTATTTGAAGGATAAAGACCTTACAAACTACTGGGGCTATAACACCATAGGTTTCTTTGCTCCTGATGTAAGATATTCAAGCAGTGGAGTATTAGGCGAGCAGGTGTACGAGTTTAAGCAAATGGTAAAAAACCTGCACGAGGCTGACATAGAAGTAATACTCGATGTGGTGTACAATCACACAGGAGAAGGGAACCATATGGGTCCAACTGTTTCATTTCGTGGCGTAGACAATGCCTCTTATTACAGGCTAACCGGAGATAAGCGGTATTATATGGATTATACCGGTACGGGTAACACCTTAAATGCCCAGTTGCCTAACGTGCTTAGGCTGATAATGGATAGCCTTAGGTATTGGATAGTAGATATGCATGTAGACGGTTTCCGTTTCGACCTTGCCAGCACGCTTGCAAGGGAACTTCATGAAGTAGATCGTCTTGGTTCTTTTTTCGATATTATACACCAGGATCCTATTATATCACAGGTTAAACTAATCGCAGAACCATGGGATATAGGTGAGGGTGGATACATGGTAGGAAAGTTTCCCCCGGGCTGGGCAGAATGGAATGGCAAATATCGCGATTGCATTAGAGACTATTGGCGTGGTGCCGAAAGTGTGCTTGCAGAATTTGGTGAGCGCTTTACCGGTAGTTCTGACCTGTACAAGAATGACGGCAGGCGACCTACAGCAAGTATAAATTTTGTAACTGCCCACGATGGGTTTACCCTGCACGATCTTGTTTCTTATAACGAGAAACACAACATAGCCAATGGCGAAAATAATAATGATGGAGAAAGCCATAACAGGTCGTGGAACTGTGGTGCTGAAGGACAGACCGACGATGTAGCAATTAACCAGTTGAGGCAACAGCAAAAACGGAACATGCTAACTACCTTGTTTTTATCGCAGGGCGTTCCTATGCTGGTAGCCGGCGATGAAATAAGCCGTACCCAAAAGGGAAATAATAACGCCTATTGTCAGGATAACGAATTATCGTGGCTCGATTGGGATAATGCAGACAAAGAGTTAATGGAGTTTACAAAAAAGCTTATCCAATTCAGGAAGAAGCATCCATCATTCAGAAGAAGGCGCTGGTTCCAGGGACGATCAATTAAAGGAGTTGGAGTAGAAGACATAGCGTGGTTCCTACCTAACGGAATTGAAATGACAGAAGAAAACTGGAACCATGATTTTGCTAAATCACTTGCTGTGTACTTAAATGGAAAAGGCATCCGCTCAATTGGTCCGATGGGGGAAACAATTACAGACGATAGTTTTTATGTAATCTTCAACGCGTTTCATGAGCCTCTCGATTTTAAGCTTCCGCCTGTAAAGTACGGAAGAGATTGGACGAAGATATTGGATACTCATTTAAATTACCTTTCAGAAGATGGCGAAAAATTTAAAGCTTCTCAAACAATAAGGGTAGACGGAAGATCGGTAGTACTTCTAAAACAGCCACTGCGATAAACACAGACAGATGAAGCATTTTGAGGTAAGTAAGCGAACGCTGGGAGTAAATTTTAATTCAGAAGGTGCTGCAGAAATCTTGGTATGGGCACCGTTAAAAGAAAGTGTACAGGTTTTATTACACGAGTCAGGAGAGAAGCTTCCTTTAAAGAAAGATGAGTTCGGCTTCTGGAAAAGTTCTACAGGTAAAATAAAACCGGGGGATAAATACAAGTTTGTTCTAGAGGATGAACAAGAACTTCCGGAATCTGCGTCTTTATCCCAGCCGGAGGGAGTGCACGGTTTTTCTGCCGGGTATGATCTGCGAGATTACCAGTGGGAGGATAAGGGATGGAATAATATCCCTTTGAGAGATTTTATATTGTACGAACTGCATACCGGCACTTTTACGGAAGAAGGGACGTTCGCAGGCATAGAAGGAAAACTGGATTATCTAAAAGAACTGGGCGTTAATGCAATTGAAATAATGCCGGTTGCACAGTTCTCAGGTTCAAGAAACTGGGGGTACGACGGTGTTTTTCCGTTTGCTGTTCAGAGCTCGTATGGTGGAGCGGAAGGCTTAATGCATCTGGTCAACACTTGCCACAGCAAAGGAATTGCCGTAGTGCTCGACGTAGTATACAACCATATGGGACCCGAAGGAAATTACCTTGGTGCATACGGCCCCTACTTTACGGATAAGTACAATACCCCCTGGGGAAACGCTATAAATTTTGATGATGCGTATTGCGACGGGGTGAGGCAATACTTCGTGGAGAACGTGTTAATGTGGTTTCGGGATTTTCATGTTGACGCGCTCCGTATGGACGCGGTACATGCAATCAAAGATTTTGGACCGGTACATATTCTACAGGAAATAAAAGAGCATGTAAACACGCTTTGCGAAGAAACAGGTAGGCAACATCACTTAATAGTTGAGCTTGATTTGAACGACACACGATTTATAAATCCAATTGAACAGCATGGCTTCGGAATGGATGCTCAATGGGTTGATGAGTTTCACCATGCTTTGCGGGTAACTGCTGGCGAGCCGAGGACCGGGTATTATGCTGACTTTACCGGCCTTTCTCATTTGGCAAAAGCGTATAAAGATGCTTATGTTTTTGATGGACAGTACTCTCCGCACCGAAAGAAATATTTCGGTATAAAAGCAGAAAAAAATCCGGGGCAACAGTTCATTGTCTTTTCCCAAAATCACGATCAGGTTGGTAATCGAATGTTGGGCGAAAGAACGAGCACGCTGGTAAGCTTTGAGATGCAGAAACTAATGGCCGGCTCTGTTTTAGTAAGTCCGTTTCTACCAATGCTATTTATGGGGGAGGAATATAGTGAACCAAATCCTTTTTTATATTTTGTAAGTCACACAGATGAGGAACTGGCAGAGGCTGTAAGAAAGGGCCGAAAGGCAGAATTTGCAGCCTTTCATGCAGAGGGGGAAGCGCCCGATCCTGTATCAGAAGAAACTTTTACCAGGTCAAAGTTGCAATGGAACCTGCTTGAGCAGGAGCCAAATAAAACGATGTTAGAATTTTATAAAACAGTGATCTTATTGCGAAAGCAAATACCGGCCTTATATGTCCTCGACCGTAACCAGTTAAACGTGGAGCACAATGAAGAAAAGCAAACGTTGCTATTACACCGCTGGCAGCAGGATCAACATGTTCTTTGCCTAATGAACTTTTCAAAGGGTGAGCAGGAAATAACCTTGCCTACTTATTCAAGTAACTGGAGCAAAGTGCTCGACTCTGCCGACCCAAAGTGGAGAGGACCCATGGCAGCGCCTGGGCTGGTTGAGGGTGCTGCAACAATAAAAATCGAACGTGAATCTTTTCTAATTTATACAAATAACTATGCATAATCCTGTTGCGACTTATCGCTTACAGTTTCATAAAGAATTTACATTTGATGTATTTGAAAAAATAATTCCTTACCTGAGAAAACTTGGCGTAAGCACTATTTATGCATCACCTGTTTTCCAGGCTACTCCAGGCAGTACCCACGGGTACGATGCGCTTAATCCCAATAAAATTAACCCTGAAATTGGTTCAAAAAACCAACTGATTAACCTGGCAAGAAATCTTGAAGAGGAAGGAATCAGCTGGTTACAGGATATTGTACCAAATCACATGGCTTTCGATACAAGAAATCTTTGGCTGAGGGATGTTTTGGAGAAAGGACAACTGTCTATTTACGCACCGTTCTTCGACGTGCCCTGGACAGGAAAAATTTATCACGGACGAATGATGGTTCCTTTCCTGGGCGCTTCCCTCGACGAGGTTATAAAAAACAAGGAGCTTAAAGTTGATTTTGATAACAAGCGTTTAGTGTTTCGTTATTACGAATCCACCTATCCTTTACATATCCGGTCCTACTCAACTATTTTAAAATCAGGTAAAGAAGAACCTTCGAAAGCCATTAAACAACTTCTTACTCAAATAGAGGAAATCCACATACTGGAAGAACAGGAATTATATGGACAACGATGGAACGAGTTCGGTCAGCAGTTTATTTCGCTAATGAAAGATGAAGCCTCAAAGGACTTTATTCTTTCGTGCATGGAGGAAGTAAATAACGATGCTGAGATAATAAAGAAAATTTCCGGTGAACAAGTATACCAGTTATGCGAATGGCAAAAGACGGATTATAGAATCAATTTCAGAAGGTTCTTTACGGTAAACGGCCTTATTTGCCTGAATATCCAAAACTCTGATGTTTTTCAACTACACCATGAGCTTATTAAAGAAATGGTTGACGAGGGTATATTTAAAGGGTTGCGAATTGATCACATTGATGGCTTATATGATCCGAACAAATATTTAGATGACCTGAGGAACCTCGCTGGAGGAGAAACATATATTATAGTTGAGAAGATTTTGGAGCCGGGTGAAGCCCTGCCAAAAAAATGGCCTATACAAGGTAATACCGGTTACGACTTCCTTGGTATAGTAAACAATCTGTTTACCAACAAGGAAAACGAAGAGAAATTTAATGAACTCTACCAGCAGATAACCAACGATTACACCCCTATTCAGCAGCAACTAAGAGAAAAGAAATCTCACATACTTTATGACAGTATGGGAGGAGAGTTGCAGAATCTTTACCAACTGTTCCTCGATCTGAACCTCATTGATAAGCGCAGTTTTGCAAGGGTACGAAAAGAGGATATGAAAAGCGCTATTGCTGAATTTCTCATCCATTGTCCTGTTTACAGGTATTACGGGAACCGGATGCCATTAGATGGAGAGGAAGCTGCAGCTATTCAAGATATTTTTAACAGGGTAAGAAGAACCGATAACGACCTATCAGATGCCGTGTCTCTTTTAGAGATTGCGCTTCTAAAAAATCCACGGGAAGGCAACCAGGAAAGAAATGCGAAGGCACTCCGCTTTTACCAAAGGTGCATGCAGTTTACTGGTCCGCTAATGGCAAAAGGTGTGGAAGATACCCTAATGTACACTTACAACAGGTTCATTGGTCATAACGAAGTGGGTGATTCACCGGAAGCTTTTGGTCTCCTGCCGCACGAGTTTCACCATGCTATGCGGGAGCGGCAGCAACACTGGCCATTCTCCCTCAATGCTACTTCTACCCACGATACTAAACGAGGGGAGGATGTAAGGGCGAGACTAAATGTCCTCACCGATCTTGCTGACGAGTGGACAAGCATAGTAGCAGAGTGGCAAGACATGAATAATGATTTAAAGCAGGATCAGTACCCGGATTCTAATGATGAATACTTTATTTATCAAACCCTGGCCGGCGCTTTCCCTATGGCGGGACAGGACGAGGATAACTTTAGCGAAAGGATGCAGCAATATATAGAGAAGGCACTCCGTGAGGCAAAGACATATTCAAATTGGACTACACCTGACGAAGAATATGAAAGTGCAGCCAAGCAATTTGCAGTACAACTGCTAGATAAAACCAGACCTTTCTGGAAAAGTTTTGAAACTTTCCACCAAAAGATCTCTGATTATGGTGTGGTAAATTCACTTTCACAGGTTCTCCTCAAATTTGCTTGTCCCGGCGTTCCCGATGTTTACCAGGGCTGTGAGCTTTGGGATTTTTCCCTTGTTGACCCTGATAACAGGCGACCTGTTGACTACCAGAAAAGACAAGAATGGCTGGAGGAACTTGAACCACGAGTGAAAGGAAAAGAGGGTCAGTTATTACAGGAGCTCTGGAACGACCGGTACAACGCAAAAATTAAACTATGGCTTGTTCATACCCTTTTCGATTTGCGCAAACAGTATCCAACGGTTTTCTCTGAGGGAGAATATATTCCGTTGCAGGTAGAGGGACAATACAAGGATAACATACTTGCATTTGCCCGCAAGCAGCACCGCCACGTATTTATAGTAGCAGTTCCTTTGCATATCGCCGCAATCTGCGAGGAGCAGTCAAAAGGAGTTGACGAGGTTGATTGGAAGGACACCCGGATCCTCTTACCTAAAGATGTTGTTGGAGATTGGGAGCACCAGTTAGCATATACGCAGGGCGGCAAGCAGAGTGAGATAGAGGTGAAAGATATTTTTAACCCCTTGCCTTTCGCTATTTTAAAAGTTCAGCAAACAGTTAATCAACGTGGTGCGGGCATCCTCATGCACATCACGTCACTTCCTTCACCTTTTGGTGTTGGCGATATGGGTCCCGAAGCATTTTCCTTTGCAGATTTCCTCAGTCGTACCAATCAAAGGTTTTGGCAACTGCTTCCTTTAAACCCTACCGAGGAAGGCCAGGGACACTCACCCTATAGTTCGATCTCGAGCAGGGCAGGAAATCCTCTGTTAATTAGTCCTGAACATTTGGCTAAAGAAGGGCTGCTCAATCACACTGACCTTCATCAATTCATCTTACAACCCGCAGCAGTTGCGGACTATCCAGGCGCAGAAAAGGTGAAGCTGGAACTGTTTGAATTAGCATACAATAACTATAGGCAGCAAAGGCCGAAGCACCTTGAATTACAGTTAGAAGAGTTTTGCAATAAAGAAGCAGACTGGCTGGAAGACTTCGCCCTGTACATGGTACTAAAAAAAGAGCAGGGTGGAAAGGCTTGGTTTCAATGGCCGGAGGAATACAAACAAAGAGATAAAGCAGCGCTCGAGAAACTGCGAGACTACCATTATTACGAGGTAAGTAAAATAAAGTGGCTTCAGTTTATTTTCCATAAGCAATGGAAAGAATTACGCTCATACTGCAACACAAGAAACATTCAGTTGTTCGGGGATGTTCCGTTTTACATCAGTTACGACTCTGTCGACGTGTGGTCCCACAGAGAAATCTTTAGCATCGATAAAGAGGGTAACATGATAGGAGTGGCAGGTGTTCCACCCGATGCGTTTAGTGACGATGGTCAGCTTTGGGGTATGCCAGTGTTTAAATGGGATGTCTTAAAGAAAAGGAATTACGATTGGTGGTTGGGTCGTTTTAGAAAGAACATGGAGCTTTTCGACCTTGTACGGTTAGACCACTTCAGGGCCTTCGCCGATTACTGGGAAGTACCTGCTAGCGAGAAAACGGCCAAGAATGGTATCTGGAAGCGTGGTCCTCGTGAAGACTTTTTCAAAGTGGTAAAGAAGGAATTAAAAGACCTTCCCTTTATTGCCGAAGATCTCGGCGAAATCAACCAGCCAGTTTACGATCTGCGCGATGCTTTCGGGTTCCCGGGCATGAAGATCCTGCAGTTTGCCTTCAGCGAAGACTTGCCGCAGTCCCCGCATATACCTCACAATTATACTGAGAATTTTATTGCTTATACTGGCACACACGATAACAATACCATTCGTGGTTGGTATCGCCAGGAAGGCAAAGACAGCAGGCAACGGGTGGAGCAATATGTAGGCCGCACCGTTCACGAAGAAGATGCATTTTGGGTTTTAGGGCATATGGCTTACGCTTCGGTCGCAAAAACGGCTATCCTTCCGCTGCAAGACGTTTTGAACCTCGACGAAAAGTCAAGGATGAATATTCCCGCTTCAGGTGAAAAAAATTGGGCGTGGAGACTTCTACCGGGACAAATCCGGGGTGGGCATGAAAACACCCTAAGAGAATGGACCTGGATGTTCAATAGAGAGTAAGATCTTAAATATAATCTCCGCAGCGTTCTACTTGCGGGGATTTTTTTTGAGCCAGCGTTAGAACCTCTATTAAACATCGTTGTGTCACTCACTTGTACTGCATTGCTTCTTTCAGCGAGTCACTGTACCAAACCTCATCTCCTTTTGAAACGTCTGTCGGCTGTACTACAACTTAAGTCATAAACTATAGCTGCAGCTGTTTTATGTTTTCAAACAATTGCTAACACTCAGCTATAAACTACTTTTGCTGCACTTTAAAAATCCAGCCTCACACAGATTTTAAAAACAACAAAGAATAAAATATGAGTAATGATATTAAGCTAACCCAATTTTCTCACGGTGCCGGTTGCGGTTGTAAAATAGCACCAAAAGTGTTGGAAGAAATTCTATTCAGCGAAATGGTAATGCCGTCCAGTGAGAGGCTCTTAGTAGGTAACGAGAGCAAAGACGACGCAGCCGTATACGACCTTGGTGATGGAACCGCGGTTATAAGCACCACCGATTTTTTTATGCCTATTGTTGATGATGCTTTCGATTTCGGCAGGATAGCCTCGGCAAATGCAATAAGCGATGTATATGCCATGGGAGGAAAACCTTTGATTGCTATTGCCGTTTTAGGCTGGCCAATAGACAAAATTCCTGCTTCAGTTGCACAACAGGTATTAGAGGGTGCCCGGTCCATTTGTAAAGAAGCCGGTATTCCTTTAGCCGGCGGACATAGTATAGACACACAGGAGCCAATGTTTGGCCTTGCAGTTACAGGTATTGTAAGCACCTCGGCTATAAAGCAGAATAATAAAGCGCAGCTAGGCGATCTTCTTTTTATCACCAAACCATTGGGAGTTGGTGTTCTCTCCACCGCCCAAAAAAGAGGCGTTATTGATCCGGCTATTCTACCTGTAATGGTAAAGCAGATGAGCACACTAAATAAGATAGGCGAAGAGCTTGGAAAGATTGAAGGCGTTCATGCTATGACAGACGTAACAGGCTTTGGGCTACTCGGTCACTCAATTGAGATGGCAGAAGGAAGTGGTTTTAGTGCAGAGTTGAATTACGATAAAGTAAACGTGCTACCGGGAGTAAAAGAACATATTGCAAACAAAGTTTTTGCTGGTGGCACAACCCGCAACCTTAACAGCTACGGTTTTAAAGTTGATTACAGTAATACAACTGATGAGACTGAAGTCTCGAAAGTTTTAGCTGATCCGCAAACGAATGGTGGCATATTAGTAGCGGTGCAACCCTGTTTTGTTGAACAGGTAAAGGAGCTTTTTTTAAAATTTGGCTTAGACAAATTTTTAGAACCTATTGGCCAAATTGTTGAGAAGGATGAGAAGGTGGTGTACATAAAATAGAAGCGGTAGTGATGGCTACAAACCTGTCTTAAATTATCTGGAAAAGTTACACCCCGAGGGTGTAAATAAGGTCGTTGTGGTTGAGAACAGCATTTTTTCTGCAGGAGGCTACTAAATGAAAAGAAATGCTAACAATAAAAAGAAAGCTGTTGGTTGTAGGGCTTTTTTAGTTATGGTACGGTTGGTTTAATTATTCAAGAAAGGGTAGGCGTATTTTTAAAGAAAGCAGTTTACAGGGTAAAGGTTTGTTGCCTTTGAAAATATAGTTGTAAAAAAGAGTTGAACATGGAAGTGAATACAAGCGACTTGATAGGTTTAGCAGGAGTATCAATGCTTTTGGTTGCATTCTTATTAAACCTGTTAGGAAAACTTGATAAAGACAGTCTTGTTTATATTGTAATGAATATTGTAGGGGCTTGGCTTGCTTGCCTTGCGTCGTATTTAATCAATTATTTCCCGTTCGTGATTTTAGAAGGAACTTGGACACTGGTTTCAATAATTGCCTTGTTGAGGTACCTAACAAAAGCAAAGACATTAAGGCATTAATTCGTCAATAGCCGCGGCTAAAGCATGATCTTTTTCTGTTACAACATTTCCTGCTGAATGAGTACTTAAGGAAATTTCAACAGTATTATAGGTATTGGACCAGGTTGGATGGTGGTCCATTTTTTCTGCCAGAATTGCTACTCTTGTTATAAAGGCAAAAGCCTCGATAAAGTTTTTGAATTTGAATTTGCGCTGTATCGAATTGTCTTTTTCCTGCCACATAAAGTTAGTTTGAGTAGTGATTGTGCGGTTGAGGCGGGTGAAATAAGAAACAAAAGTACAAGAGTGCGACGCAACGATGTTTAATAGTAGTACCAATGATCGGACAAAAAGATTTCTCTCAGCGTTTTATGCCTTGAGTTTAAAAAACAAGGTGTTCTTTGTTCTTGATTTTTTCGTTGGTTAACTCAGCCACCATTTGTACGCTTGTAATTAATTTTACTGCGTTTGATATGGCCTGGCACTTTTCGTCGTCAACAATATCACCTTTCATAAGCCACAAAAAATCCATGTGTTTGAACTCGGGCAACAAGTACTCGCCATCGCAATGGTTGTGGTACAGGTAGTAGCTTAGGAAACTGTTTTCGGCGTGCTGGTAAACCGAAAATAAATACTGCCGGCCGCGTTTGCGTAACTGCTTATCAATGTCTGTATTGAGGCGAAAATTGTAACCGAGGTTATTATTTAACTGCCAGACAAAATGGTAGTTACGGATAGGTGCCTGAATTCCCAGTAAGCGGGTTTCTGCAAAAAAGTCGTCAGTTAAGGCATCATTATCAAGGCGCAGTTTCATGTATGGGTGTAAGTTAAAACTCTACAGTAAACTCTTTGTCTTCTGTACCTCTTTTAATTTTTAAGGATGTTTTGTCGCCGGCTTTAAAACGGCCGAGTGCTTCCATGTAGCTATTTATGTCGCGTATTGCATAAGGGCCTAGCTGCACAAGTACATCTCCACCTACCAAACCAAGTTTAGAAGCGAGCTTATTCGCAGATACACCGTCGATTCGCAAACCGCCAGCTTTAAAGCTGTAATCGGGGATGACACCCAGGCTTACAGAGTACCTTGCAGGGGCAACGAGTGGTTCTCTGGTTTTTTGAAAATAAAGTTTCCCGAGGTTGTCTGTGGCCTCGATAATCCGGCTAATGAAACGCACTATTTTAAGTTCGCCGTCGTAATTTATTTTTTCGTAGTCGTCGGTTGCTTTATGGTAATCCTGGTGTATGCCGGTAAAGAAAAATAAAACAGGAATATCTTTTCTATAGAAAGAAGCGTGGTCACTGGGCCCTCCGCCTGTACTATCGAAAGTGACTTGTAAGGTTTTATCTGCCAGTGTTGTCATTATTGAAGACCAGGCTGGAGAGGTGCCAAAACCTCCTATGGAAAGTTTTTTCTGAGGATCGTACCTGCCAACCATATCGAGGTTGATCATATAGTTGATGGGTGTTGTAACAGTACGATTCTCTAGCCAGTATTTGCTGCCAAGCAAACCAACCTCTTCGCCTGAAAAGGCGATGAACAGGTAGTTGTTTTTTTTGCTTTTAGAGGAAGCGAGGAGCCTTGCTAGCTCAATCAGGGCTGCTGTTCCGCTTGCGTTATCATCAGCACCGTTTCTAATTATTTTTCCGCTGTCTAAGGCGTTGCCATTTTCGCCCCAGCCTAAATGATCGTAGTGGGCGCCTATAGTAATTGTAGAAGCTGCACCGTTATCAAGGTAGCCAACAACATTACGTCCTATACGGAGTTTCTCTGTAAAGGAAACATTGATTTCAATGTCAAGCAATTCTGAATGGTCCTTAAAGTATTTATTATAACCTTCGCCGGTTATATATAAAACAGGAATTGCAACTGCGGGGGATTTGTCTTTGCTAACAAAGTTTATGTTATCAACTAATTTGCTGCTGTTGTAAATAAATAATGCTGTTGCGCCCTTAGCTGCAACTTTTTCTGCTTCTTTTTTGATCGCTTCATCAATATTAAACCCAGTGTTACCCTTATTGCTCTCTAACCAGTCTTTTACATCTGTAAACCAGGGAACACCTCTTTCTCGTAGTGCCATTGCTGGCATTCCTACTACTTTTTTTGCAGCCGAAAAAGCGAGTGGTATGTAGTCTTTCTGAAGTATTAGTTGGTTGCTGTTAAGCATCAGCCTTGTGGAAGGGTCGATTAATTTACCCTCTTCAATTGTAAACTCCTGCAGGAAGCCGTTAGTTCCTTTTGCTGCAAGACCAACATTTTTAAACTGGGTGCTAATATATTCAGCCGCAATTTGTTCTCCTCTTGTGCCTGTTGCCCTGCCTTCTAATTTGTCGTCCGCTAAAAACTGAATATGGCCTTTTAAATTTGTAATGGTTGCCTGATCGGCCTTTTGCTGCTGAAGCACAAGTGCTTTTTTTTGTTTTTTAGACTGAGCGAAAGTGAGAACGGGAACAAATGCAAGAACTACAAGAAGCCTCTTCATACAGTTGAAATGTTTGGTACGGGCAATACAAAAGTAGTGCCGCAAGGCTTTAAAGTAAATGATTAAAACTGAAAGATTTTAGTAATAATTTTTGTTATAGCCGAAGGCTATACTATTTAAAAAGCTGGTAGACTAACAAACTCATGACATATGCAAGCCCAGTCATATAAAGTAACTGGATAATGGGCCATTTCCATGTACCTGTTTCACGTTTTACAACAGCAAGGGTACTCATACACTGCATGGCAAGTACATAAAAAACCATTAGGCTTAAGCCTGAAGCAAGTGTATAAACTTTACGACCATCAGCAGTTACAGCGCCCTGCATTTTCTCTCGTAGCGACGAGTTTTCAT
Source organism: Segetibacter sp. (assembly GCA_028288505.1). Taxonomy (GTDB): domain Bacteria; phylum Bacteroidota; class Bacteroidia; order Chitinophagales; family Chitinophagaceae; genus Segetibacter. The sequence continues at coordinate 31,068 of JAQBNN010000114.1, forward strand.
TATCCTCCTCAACACTGTACAAAGTAGCCATGGTACCCACAAAAACTTCTCTGGCTGCAAAGGAGGTGATTAGAGCAATTCCAATCTTCCAGTCATAGCCAAGTGGTGTAATGGCAGGTTCAATAGAATTTCCTAAAATGCCTGCGTAAGAATTCTGCAACTTTTCTGCACGATACTCTTTGTCTAAACTCGCCGAATTAGCATTCGGCTGCTGCTTAAGTTGCTCGTATTTCGCAGTTACATTATCAATTCTTTCACCGGGTCCAAAGCTGCTTAGGAACCAAAGGAGCAGGCTAATCACCATGATCACTTTTCCGGCATCCACCACGAAGATCTTTGCCTTTTCAACCATAGTTATGCCTACGTTTTTCCAGCGAGGAGCACGATAGGTAGGCAACTCTAAAATAAAAAAGCTCTTCTCTTGTATTTTAATGATCCATTTAAAAACATAGCTCACTATTAAAGCCATTACGGTTCCCAAAAGGTAAAGGGCCATCATTACAAGTCCCTGTAAGTTTAAAAAACCCAAAAGAAATTTATTTGGAACAACAAGACTAATAAGGATTGTATAAACGGGTAGCCTTGCACTGCAGCTCATTAAGGGTGTTACCAAGATGGTAAGAAGTCTTTCTTTACGGTTCTCGATGCTTCTTGCACTCATTATGGCGGGAACAGCACAGGCAAACCCACTGATCATCGGCATCACACTTTTACCATTCAAACCCACCTTCCTCATCAGCTTGTCACTTAAAAAACTTATACGGGCCATATAACCACTGTCTTCTAAAATAGTGATCAGCCCAAAAAGTATCATGATTTGCGGGATGAATACAAGAATGCCGCTTAACCCCGCGAGTAATCCATTCGTTAACAGATCACTCCACCATACTGAAGGAAGTTGGTTATTAAGAAAGCCTGTGACCGTGGTAAACATCCATTCAATCGCCGTCATCGGGTATTCTGCCAGCCAGAATATACTTTGAAATAACAGGAACAAAACCGACAAGAGAATAACATAGCCCCAGGTACGGTGCAGTAAAATATTATCAAGTTTCTCGGTAAATAGTTTTTTCTGCAAAGGGTCTTCTTCGACCACGCTCACCTGCATTATTTGTTTTATGCGGGTATACCGCTGCATGATTTCTTCTGCCTGCAGCTTTGTAGGATTAAATTTATTAGCGATCTCTATATTCTCAATCTTCTCCTGCACATCTGCAGTAAAAGGAAAACTTTCGTGGTTAATAAGGTAATGCACCGATGCATAATCAGTAAGTGCAGGGAACATTTCCTGCACATCACCCACTGCTTTATCTGCCAAACTTCTTATGCCGATAAAATCGCGTCCCGGTGCTTTGTATTGATGCCTTACCGTTTGCGCCATTACCTTTTTTAGCTGCGGTATTCCTTTATTTTTCCGTGGATTAATAGCAACCACTGGAACCCCTAACTCCCTTTCCAGTTCGTTAAGGTCGATCTCCATCCCTTTCTTATGCGCCAGGTCAACCATGGTAAGGGCTAACACCACAGGTATTTTAAGATCAATTATCTGGGAGCAAAAAAGTAAGTTTCTTTTTAAATTACTAGCGTCTGCTACAAGAACCACCATATCTGGTCGCACTGTTGCGTCTACATTCATTAGTACTTTATACGAAACCCATTCATCAGCGCGGCGGGGATAAAGGCTGTACGTGCCAGGTAAGTCGATAATGTTTACAGGAGAACCCGGCTCGAGACTACAAGTGCCCGTTTTTTTATCAACAGTCACGCCCGGAAAATTGCCAACTTTTTGGTTTAAGCCCGTTAAAGCATTAAACAAAGATGATTTTCCACTATTAGGGTTGCCTACTAAAGCTATATGAAACAAAGAGTCCGTCATTAAGAAGGCTGCAAAAGTAGAAGTATGCCTTGTAACATCGTTACGAGTTTGGGAGATTTAAATCAAGGTTAACCATTTTCACGTTTTAATTTAATCGTTGCCAGAGCTTTACTCGTTGCGCTTTTAATAATGGTTTTTGGTTCAAGCTTTTGGTTAGAATTCAACATCGTTGTGTCACTCTCTTGTACGCTATCGTATAATTCTACTTTTCCCAAAAAGTATGAGAGCGTTTACCTGGAACAAAAAAAGGGCACATTTCTGCGTCCTTTATATCTATAAATAATGGGCCGAGAGTGAACGTATGTGTTACATAAAGCTTAAAAATTACAAGTGAGTGACACAACGATGTCGAATGTAGCTGCTAAGCTCGTCCCAAAAAATCGAATAAAACGTTGGAAGATTACCACATAACGCTACGAATCCTGTTCATTAACTGCGGGTACACCTGTCGGAAGACATTATTGAACATATCGTACCGGCTAGGGTCACGAAACCTTGAACCGTTGTTAACCAGCGCTAATTCATAAGTTCCTAATGCACGGCTATCGCCACGATAAGTCGCGTACTCTTCGCGCCAGCTATTGTTAACCGGGAAGTTCTCGTACAAAATCGTCCTGTTATTTGAAGGGTCTGTGATACTGCAGGTAAGGTTACCGCGTGAAACGACAGACTTTTGGGTAATATAAACTGTAGCAGTAACCGTTTGATAAATAGGTTTCTTGTCTTCAGTTGTTCCGGTTTGTATTTGTTTGGAGACTTGCCTCGTAGTTGTATAAGTCTGGGGCATTGGAATAAAAAGTTCTTCCCACGCGATATCAACCAGCCTGTTGGGGAAGATGCGGTTGCTCCTCGCTTCCTGCTCGGTATACACCCTTATGCCTTTATCATTTCCTAACTGGAAACGCATGTCTCTTGCTATTTCCTGCTGTACATAATCGTTATTTAGCCCCCAATAGCCAAAGCTTTGTGCGTAGTAATTTACGGTGTTAATTACTACATTAAGGATGCTGGTGTTATAGGCCTGTTCTACTAACCTGTTAGCATCTTTATAACCCGGCTTTAGCTGGTTAACCCTCTGCAGAAGTTCTAAAGCGCGTACGGAAGCTTCCCGATTATTCTCACCCAGGTATTGGTTGGCTTCATTGTAAAGCTGTTCTACCGCGTTGTCCTTGGCGAGCCTTAATTCTACATCGAACCCTTGTAGTGTTCTGGAGGAAATACCAGGCGTTCCAGCAACCGCATCAGCTAATTTATTCAGGTCGGTGTATTCCTCCATTACCCGTTCCCAGTCTTTACCGGTTCCGCCTGCTTTGTACTGATCAACATTGCTGAGGTGAGTGGCTACCGCTTTTTCGTATGCAGCTATTACCTCGGCTGGTGTATTTGCCGACTTTGCATCCCGGTTGATCTTATTGATCATCTGGTAAACGTCCTTATCCTGGCTCGGCGTATTGCTCAAGGGACCTGTAATACCGCAACCCATAAGGGAAGCAATCAATAAGCTATAGAAAAATACCTTCATTTTCTTTTCTCCACATTTACCGGCTACCTGCCGATGAATATTAGAATCAATCATTTAAGGAATTCCATACCAGTTTTGATATAGCTTTTGTTAAAACCCATGCTTCGTTTTCTGGCTTCCAGCTTATGTCTTTATTGTTCTGTGTACAGATGCACAACACGTACCGACTTTTTCTTCCATTCACATACATTACTTCATTCCGGGTCGCGTCCACGGCGCCTGTTTTACTTGCTACAAAAACCCCTGCAGGTATTTGAGAAATCCCATTCTCGTCCCAATAGTTTCGGCCCAACAAGCGTAGCATTCTCTCGCTTGTCGGCTTGTTAAGCATTTCTCCTTTTGAAATTTTTTCAAGCAGTGTTGCCATTTCTTTAGGCGTGGTTTGGCCCCAGCCGTATTTCGACCGGTTTGCCTCCCTTCCTGGCGTGCGACTGTTTACCCTCGTGGCTTCAAAACCTAAACTATCTAATATTTGGTTGATCCTTGTTCCAGATCCTGCCAGGCTTTGCAGCCATAGGCTTGCTGTGTTATCGCTCATTGTTAACATCAGCATCATTACTTTGGAAAGCTCAATCTTTTCGTCGTTTTTAAAGGAACCGAGTATGTCAACACCAGCGTAAAGGAGGCTGTCTTTATAAATCAGCGGTTGGTCGTATGCGAGCTCGCCTTTGTTTATTTTATCCATCACTCCAATTAGTATGGGAACTTTTACCATGCTTGCAGTGGTGAATACGGTATCAGCATTAATCGAGACGATCCTATTCTTTTTAAGATCGTGAACATAAATACCTATTTGGCCGTTAAACCCCTGGAGAGTGTGCTGGATTCGTTTTTGCAGCTTTTTATCAACTTTTTGAGCATATAAACTTTCAGCGATAACAAGGGACGCGAGCAAAAGAACAAGAAAATGCCTCATAATGAAAGGATTAATTTTAATTGTAAGTTAAGATGCTTTAACCTTTTTTTAAGTTTACCGTTTAAAATACCTTATTTATCCATTCATCAGAACAGGAAGGGGTTTTTAGCAGTTGCTCAAATTGATGTTACAACAACTCAAAAGCAATGTGTATATCTTTGAAATCGTCGAATTAACTAAAGCTGCAATACGAATGAAGCGTGTTTTTACTGTTATACTCTTGGTAGGAAATATTATGATTGCTTGCAAAGGCAAGAAGGATGACCCAAAGAAAAACCAGGCACCACCTCCTCCTACAGTGGATGTGATTATTGTTAGTCCGCAAAGTATTTCAAATACAGTAGAAGCCAACGGATCTGTTGTTTCGGGAGAGTACGTGGAGATAAGACCAGAGATAAGCGGACGTCTTACTTATTTAAATGTAAACGAGGGCTCTCGTATTGCTAAGGGAAGCGTAATTGCTAAAATAAATGATGCAGATCTGAGGGCACAACTAAATAAGGTAAGGGTACAACTTAGCCTTGCGCAAACAACGGTAGAGCGCTACAGTAAACTTTTAGAGATACAGGGCATCAACAGGGCAGATTACGATATTGCGCTGAACCAGGTAAATAGTCTTAGAGCTGATATAGGAATCATTCAGGCCGATATAGCCAAAACAGTTATTCGTGCACCCTTTACCGGTGTGGTTGGTTTAAGGCAAGTCAGTACCGGCGCCTATGTATCACCACAATCTGTTTTGGCAACCCTGCAGCAGTTGGGCAATATCCGCATTGATTTTACCTTGCCCGAAAGCTATTCGAACCTTGTAACCCGTGGCAGTACAGTTGTTGTAGAAACCGACGGAGCTGGTGGCGCAAAAAGGCGGGCCACCGTTATGGCTATTGAACCGCAGGTTAGTACTACCACCCGAAACGTATTGGTTAGGGCACGGCTGCTGGAAAACGCAGGGGTAAACCCGGGAAGTTTCGTAAAAGTATACGTAAATGCAGGCGAAGCAAATGGCATGTTGATACCGGCAAATGCAATCATTCCCGATGCGCGGGCTAAGCAGGTTGTGGTTGTAAAAGGCGGCAAAGCCAAGTTTGTAGAAATTCAAACCGGTGTTCGCCAGGAAGGAGCCGTACAGGTAACAAGCGGTTTAAATGCGGGAGACAGCGTTGTTATAAGCGGCGTATTGTTTGCCCGCCCCAATGCAGTTGTAAAAGTGAGAAGTGTAAAGCAACTGGCTGAAGTTATTAAATAAGCAACTACAATTTTTAGGGGTTAAGTTTTAGAATTTTTTTGTGGGCCGGGCAAAGTTATTACTATTAAACAGCCGTTGCGTCGCACTCTTGTACGGGAAGTTCTTTGGGGAGCGAATGCTGCGAACCAGGACGACCTTCGAGACCTAAAGTTCGAGAGTCTTACCGGTCTCACCGTTTTTGCAGGCAGGAAAGGACGATGCCAATAGGTTTGCCGATGAAGTGATTGCGACGCAACGATGATGCTATGAAAAACGATTGCCGGTATCAAAAAAAATAACAGCCGTAAGAAGCCAACCTAACCCTGAACAAGGCTTTCAACCAAACTTAACTGCAGAGGCTCTCGATAATAATTATAAACAAGACGGGATCTATACTCATGAATATATCAGAATTATCATTACGAAGACCGGTGCTGGCAACAGTAATCAACCTGTTGATTATACTGTTTGGTATTGTAGGATTTAGTTTTTTAAGTGTGCGGGAATACCCGGCAATTGATCCGCCAATTGTAAACGTGAGAACTTCGTACAGTGGCGCCAACTCCGATATTATTGAGACCCAGATTACGGAGCCAATCGAAAAAGCAGTGAACGGTATCCCTGGTATTAAAAGTATTACATCGTCGAGTAGTGCCGGTTCGAGCAATATTACGGTGGAGTTTGAACTGAATGTACCACTTGAAGAGGCGGCTAATGATGTGCGTGATAAAGTGAGCCAGGCAGCAAGAAGCTTACCTGAAGATCTTGACGGTCCACCGATTGTGAGTAAGGCTGACGCCAATAGCGAATTTATAATTTTAATGGCAGTGCAAAGCCGTACCAAAGGTCTACTTGAACTAAGCGACTACGCAGAGAATGTGCTTTTAGAACGCTTTCAAACAATACCTGAAGTAAGTGCTGTAAACATTTTTGGGCAGAAGCGTTACGCCATGCGGATCTGGTTACAGCCCAATAAATTGTCTGCTTTTAATATCTCGTTTACCGAAGTTCAAAATTCTTTGAACCGGGAAAACGTTGAACTTCCTGCCGGTAAAATCTCCGGAAACAATACCGAGCTGATTATTCGTACGCTCGGTAGATTAACGACAGAATCTGATTTTAATAACCTGATTGTTCGGCAGGATTCTGCAGGTATTGTAAGATTGAGTGATGTTGCGAAGGTTGAGCTTGGTCCACAGAACGAAGAATCAAGCTGGAAGTACAATGGTGTAAATGCCGTGGGTATGGCTATCATTCCTCAGCCCGGCGCTAACTATATTAATATCTCAAACGAATTTAATAAGCGACTCGAGGAGATAAAGAGTACAGAAAAGGCGGATATAGAAATGAACGTGCTTGTTGATACAACACGTAATGTTAGAAAATCGCTTGCGGAAGTTGAAGAGACTTTGCTGATTTCACTTTGTCTTGTAATCCTCGTAATCTTCTTCTTTTTCAGGAACTGGTTAATTGCCATCCGACCATTGATAGATATTCCCATCTCCCTGGTTTCCTGTTTCTTCATCATGTATATAGCCGGTTTTTCAATCAATGTATTAACACTGCTCGCCATTGTACTCGCAACCGGGCTTGTGGTAGATGATGGAATTGTGGTAACAGAAAACATCTTTAGAAAGCTGGAAGAAGGCATGTCGATAAGAAAGGCAGCACTCGTAGGTAGCCGGGAGATTTTCTTTGCCGTTATATCTACATCAATAACACTTGCCGTTGTGTTTCTTCCGGTTATATTTCTCGAGGGTTTTGTGGGAAGGTTGTTCCGTGAGTTTGGGGTAGTAGTGGCGGGAGCGGTACTGGTCTCGGCACTCGTTTCGTTAACCATTACGCCTGTACTTAATGTATACATGACGAAAAAGAACAGCGGACATGGTAAGTTTTATGAAAGAACAGAGCCGTTCTTTCAAAAGATGGAAAGCGGTTACAAAAATCTTTTAACGAGGTTCTTAAGGGTTAGATGGATGGCTTGGGTGCTGGTGGCTGTTTGCGGTGTCATGATCTTTTTAATAGGTGGTAGCATTCAAAACGAAATTGCGCCCTTGGAAGATAAGAGTAATGTAAGGTTTAATATAACAGGCCCTGAAGGTGCGAGTTACGATTACATGGTGAACGTAGGCAACGACCTTGTTAATTACTTATACGATTCTGTACCAGAACGTGATTTTGTGTTTGGTGCCATCCCAGGTTTTGGTGGTTCTGGTGTTAACTCCGGCAGTTTAAGACTTGCCCTTGTTCCACCTAACGAAAGAAACCGATCACAATCAGAAATTGCAAAGGAGATGCAGGGGAAAATGAGGAGGTTTAATAATGCAAGGATATTTCCTGTTGAAGAACAAACTATTTCTGTAGGTGGGGGAAGGGGATCTCTTCCTGTGCAATTCATTATCCAGAACTTAAATTTTGATAAGATAAAAGAAGCCATTCCGAAGTTTTTAGAAGAAGCGAAAAAAGACCCGACTTTCGCGAACGTGGATGTGAACTTAAAGTTTAACAAGCCCGAACTTCAATTGCAAATCGACAGGATAAAAGCAAAGGATCTTGGTTTATCTATCACAGATGTTGGTGGTGCAGTATCAAGTGCCTTTAGTGGAAGAAGAGCCGGTTACTTTACAATGAACGGCCGACAATATGAAGTAATCTCGCAAGTAGAAAGATCTGAAAGAAATGAGCCTGTAGACATTAATAATATTTACGTTAGAAACACAGCCGGAGAAAATATCCCGTTGAGTTCTGTGGTAAGTATGGTGGAAACCAGTAACCCGCCCACCCTTTACCATTATAACCGTTTTAAATCTGCCACTATGCAGGCTTCGCTTGCTGAAGGGAAAACAATTGGCGATGGTGTAAAATCGATGCAGGCAATTGCTGATCGGATCTTAGATGAAAGTTTTCAAACCTCGTTAAGCGGCCCTTCGCGTGACTATGCCGAGAGTTCGAGCAACACCAGCTTTGCCTTTGGCTTGGCCTTGTTGCTGATCTACCTCGTATTGGCTGCACAATTCGAAAGTTTTACTGATCCATTTATTATCATGATCACAGTACCGCTTGCTTTGGCTGGAGCATTGTTAAGCCTTTGGTTATTTGGCCAAACGCTCAATATCTTCTCTCAAATCGGTATGATCATGCTGATAGGTCTTGTTACCAAGAACGGGATACTTATTGTGGAATTTGCGAATCAAAAAAGGGAGCAGGGACTTCCTAAAGTGCAGGCAGTGCTGGAGGCTTCTGCACAAAGATTACGACCTATTTTGATGACGAGCTTAGCTACCGCTTTGGGGGCCTTGCCAATTGCTATGAGTTTAGGCGCAGCTGCTACAAGCCGTATCCCCTTAGGTATTGTTATCGTTGGTGGTATACTGTTCTCGTTGTTGTTAACCTTATTAGTTATACCTGCTATCTACACGTTCATGAGCGGTAAACATAAAAAGGACACGAACAAAGAATACGATGATGTTATAAGGGAGGAGCACTTACACAGTAATGGCAACGGCTTAGTGCAGGAAAAAAAGGATGAGAAAATAATCATTACCGATGTATAATAATTCGCTTAAAAAGAATAGGAAATAAATAAAACGGATGAAGAGAGTTATAATTATCTCCCTGCTATTGATAGGTTCACTGAACCTGCTTGCACAGGAAAGGCTAACACTGGAAGAGGCCATAAACATAGCCCTAAAGAATAGCCTTGATATACGAATAGCAAGAAACAATCTTGAAGCCAGCATAATTGGAAACCATATAAGTATGGCTGGTGGTTTGCCTGAGATTTCTGCAACAGCCAGTAATACCCGGTCGCTTACCAACTTAAGGCAAGAGTTAAGCAATGGCACTGTTACGAAAAGGAGCGGTGCTGCTAACAATCAAATACAGAGCGGACTTGCAGCTAGCTACGTGTTGTTTAATGGCTTCAGGGTGTATGCTACAAAAGGCAGGTTAGCTGCTTTAGAAAATCAAAGCGAAACACTCATCACGGTGCATATACAAAATACAATTGCAGGCGTGATGCTGAAATATTATGACATTGTCCGCCAGCATAGTTACCTAAGAACAATAAGAGAATCTTTAGCTGTTACACTACAGCGTAAAAGATTGGCTGAAGCAAGGCAGAGTGTCGGGTTAGCTAACAATGCAGATACTTACCAGGCGCTGCTCGATTCTACTGCCGCAGTGCAGGAACTACTTTCGCAGGAGCTTATAATTAACCAGTCGAAGGCTGACTTAATGAATTTGCTTACACAAAGGCCTGATAGTTCATTTGAAATAAGCGATACTATTATAATAGACTCTACAGTTAACATGGGTGCTGTAATGGCAAACCTTGAACAAAATGCTGAAGTGTTGTCTGCTGAGCAACAAATAACCATCAATGAACTTATAGTAAGAGAAATTGGTGCACAACGTTATCCATCAGTGGCGATTAATGGCGGTTACAATTTTAACCGCAGCCAAAATGCGGCAGGTTTTACATTGCTTAACCAAACACGAGGTCCTTTTGTAGGGCTTAGTTTAGCAGTTCCTATTTTTAACGGAGGCCAGTTTCGTAGGCAACAACGGGTAGCTGAAGTAGATGTAAACAATGCACGACTAACAAGGCAAAACCTCGTAAACGATTTGCAGTCAAGTGCAGTAAAGGCTTACCAGGCTTATCAAAATAACCTTGCTCGCCTGGCTAGCGAAAGAGAGAATAATAGAATTGCTGCTGCCTTGCTTAGTCTTGTTCAGCAGCGTATCGACTTAGGTGTAGGAACTATTGTTGATGTGCGTGAAGCCCAAAGAAGCTTTGTTGAAGCAGGCTACCGACTAGTTAATTTGGCATATGCTGCAAAGGTTGCTGAAATAGAATTGAAGAGAATAGCTACACAGCTCGTACCATAAATATTTACTGTCCTTATAAAAAAGCCCTGCTGTTTCAGCGGGGCTTTTTTATGCACGTTGCGAACCAAGTGATCTTTTGTTACCAATGCTTCATAATATCTATTATACTTTTCTTGCGTCTCACTCTTGTACAGTTTATCGCTAGGCAGCTTTTAACTAATAGAAGTAAGCGCACGGCGTTATAAACTCACTATATACTATTCATAACGTCCCAGCACAATTGCTGATACAAATGCTATAAGTACAAGAGTGCGACGCAACGATGTATAATAGTGGCACCAAGGCCCGGCCCAAAATATCCTTCTAAAAAATGCTAAGCATAAGTAAACAAGTAGCAAAGCAGAGCTATGTAATGGCGATTTAGAAATATATAGTTGTGTGCGCATGTTTAACCCAATCGGTTTAACCCATAGCCGAATTGTATAACGCAGCAATTACTTTTTTAAGAAGCCGTTTAAGTAATAACCAGTCACTTAGAAAGACTAATATCCTATATCCAAATCCTAAGTCCTGATATCCATTTATGAAAAACCTTTTTCTAATTGCATGTACCATGCTGGTGCTAGGGTCATGCCAAAAAACAATTGATGAAGTAGTTGCTTCTCCTACAGGAAAAATACTTCCAGAAGCAACTGCTCCATCATCTTCTTCAATCGAAAATCTGGGTCATGTTTTTACAGGTACAAATGTTTCGTGGAAGTTACACCCGCTTGATGCAAACAACCAGCCTTTATTTACTAATGCTCCTGGGCAACAAGGCGGGCACAGTTTGTTAATGATTGATAATGGTGATGTTGATGGTAACACTCCTATTACTGCATTAAAATTTGTTTCAGTTAATTTTCAAAACTTTACGTCTAAAGTTATTCCTGTAAGAAAGGCTGATGGCAGCGCAGTAACTTATTCAATGGGAAGAATTGTTCGTTACATTTTTGGAATGGACAAGAAGTTTTACCTGGCTACTGAAGGTTCTCCTGCAGGTGGAGGTCATCTTATACAATACGATCCAAATACCCAGACAGCTATCGATCTTGGTAAGCCTTTTAAAAAGAACGGTTACTATCTTGATATATTTTCATTAAACGTGGGTACCGATGGTGCTTTGTTCGCTGGTTCTTTTGGTGGCGATGGTGAGGTAATGACACTGCGTTATAAAGATGGTGTGATGGATGTAAACAGTACTCCATTAGATAACACTTCGCGTTATGTAGTGCATGTTAGCGGCGACAGTCGTTATACTTATGCTGTGTGTGGAAAGAACAACTGGTTTCTTTATGCTATTGATCGTACTAATGGTGAAAAGAAACTATTAATGTCTCATGCAGGAAGCAGTGCTCCAATCGAGCTTTCAACTAATACAGATGCTGCTTATGCACAAACCGGCCCTACACATTATAAGTTAACCGGCTTTACTGCTACATCTCTTGGTGCATATAACAGGCCTGCTTCCAATCGTGTTTACCATGTTCCATACCAACTAGGCGATAAATCATGTCCATCAGTTTATTGGGACGGTATAGATAAAAAATTGCATTACAAATTGTCTTCTGGCGCCAATGGCACTATTGATGTAGACGATATTGAAGAAGACGTATACCCTACTTCAATAATGATGGCTGCTAATAATAGAATTTATATTGGTGGTGGTAAGCAAGGTTCGTTGGCTACCTATACATCAGGTATAGGTTTTCAAAAGTTAGGTAGAACAAGTATGGAAGTTTACACAATGGCTGCCAATCCAAACACTGCTGCAGGCGTTAACAATATCTTTGTAGCAGGCTATCCAAAAGGCACTTTACTTCAATACAACCCAACTCAAAACTGGACCGCTGATGCAACTGGTTTTTATAGCGCAAATGGCGGTTTTGCTACTACATCAACAAACCCTAAGCAGCTGGCGATGTTTCAAAATGCTGATGGTGCTGGTGTCAACGGTTCAATGGTAATTGTGGGGATGGTACACACTACCAATGGTTATGTAATTACTGGTGGCAACAACGACAGGATTACCGCCTCCTCTGGCCGCGAGCTTAGCATGGGTAGTTACAAAAATGGTCTTGTAAGAAATATATGGAGAGCTGAATTTGCTAATTACGAGTTTCAATCTATTACACTTAATAAAGATGGTAAGACAGCTATCATAGGTGCAAAGCCAAAATCAGGTACAGCAACTAAGCTTTTTAAATACGACCCTGAAACAAACAGTGTTACTGATGTATATGATTTGCAACTATGGGGCGAGGTAGATTACAAAATTCAATCCCTTACTAACGATTTGTTGGTAGGTTATTGCGATCACTCTCTGTTTATATACGACCTTGTTTCAAAGAAAATCATTTCACGCCAGGATCTTACTCCCGGTGAAAGGATCTTTACAATGGGTATCAATCCACTAAACAACGAAGTTTTTGTAACACACATGTACCGTTTAGCTACCAACTTTAGAATTATAAAATATAAATACAACTTAGACGATAAATCTAACATTGGCGCACAAAGCACAGTCGTTACAGAATTACAAGACAAGGATTTAAACGAACGCAGCAAGCCTTGCAACATGTTATTCGCTCCAATAGGTGCTAGCGGTATTAGCGATCTTTATATCTCAGGTTTAAATTCACTATACAGGTTAAAGGTTTAATTCAACAAAATTCATAGGGTACGGATTAATTGGAACCAGGCTTTTCCCCCGGGCAGCCTATTTACTCTTGTAAATACTAACAAAGCCTCTACCCAGTAATATTCAATTTAATATCAATAGGCACAAAATATTTTCATAGGGTACGGATTAATAGGAACGAGGCTGTTCCCCCCCGGAGCAGCCTTTATTTATAACCTTCTTATATTTCTATCCAGGCCAAAAGAATAATAAAAGACGTAATAGCACAAAAAGTTTTTATAGGGTACGGATTATAGGAGCGGGCTGTTCCTTTTGGAACGGCCTTATTTTTATTCGCAATCCCACAAGAATTTTCATAGGGTACGGATTATAGGAAAAGGGCTGTTCTTTCTAGAACGGCCCTCTATTTTTTATGCATTACTGTATAAAGAATAATCCTATAAGAAGAATTTATGTACCCGACTATACAATATCAATTAAACATCCTTGCGTCGCACTCCTGTACTGCAAATCTTTATTTAACACCTAAAATAATCGCCGTATACCTTACCTGTAACAACACCTTCATTAGGTCAAACCTTACATTAAGAAATAGCTTTTAATGGGCTGCAGCAAAAACCAATACAAACTTTTTAAGTAAAACTAAAGGGCGCGAAGGTTGAACTATACAATCTAAAAGGTAATCATCTACTTTTGAAAAAAAGCAACAGCAGTGATTATACAAAGCAAACTTCCCGAGGTAGGCACAACTATTTTTGCCGTAATGAGCCAACTGGCTACAGAAAATAAAGCCATCAACCTTGGCCAGGGCTTTCCCGATTATATGATGAGTGAAGAGCTAACCTCTTTAGTAGACCATGCTATGAAAAACGGGATGAACCAATATGCTCCTATGCCCGGCCTGCTCTCGTTACGAGAAATGCTTGCACAAAAAGTAGAGAAGCTTTATAACAATAAAATAGATCCAGAAACAGACATCACTATAACACCAGGTGGCACCTACGCTATTTATACCGCTCTTACTACAGTTATAAATCCCGGTGATGAAGTAATTGTTTTTGAACCCTGTTACGACAGCTATATTCCAAACATTGAAATCAATGGCGGAAGGGCCGTAACAATTTCTCTCGATTTTCCTAATTACAATATTCCCTGGGACGAGGTTAGAAGCAAGATCACTTCGCGTACAAAAATGATCATGATTAATAGCCCGCACAACCCAACCGGAAGTGTATTAAGCGAAACCGATATTGAAGAATTACGGAAGACAGTAGAAGGAACAGGCATATTTTTATTAAGCGATGAAGTTTATGAGCATCTCATTTTCGACGGTCTGCCACACCTTAGCATACTGCGTTATCCTGACCTCATGCAGAGAAGTTTCGTGTGCTTCTCTTTCGGTAAAACCTATAACTGCACCGGCTGGAAATCAGGTTATTGTATTTCGACACCAGCTTTAATGAAAGAGTTTAAAAAAGTACACCAGTTTAATGCGTTCTGTTGTTTTACCCCAACCCAGGTTGCACTTGCTGAATACTTAAAGAATGAAGAAGCTTATTTAACCGTAGGTACCTTCATGCAGCAAAAGCGCGATTATTTTCAACAGTTGATGGAGCTAACGCCATTTAAACCCTTAGCAAGCCACGGTAGTTATTTCCAGTGTTACAGTTATGCTGGGTTAAGTGAAGAGAATGACCTTGAACTGGCCCAAAGAATTACCAGGGAAAATAAAGTAGCCACAATACCTGTAAGTGCTTTTTACAAATACGCGGAAGATAACAAGGTGCTCCGCTTTTGTTTCTCAAAAAAAGAGGAAACACTCGAGGAAGCCGTTGAAAGGCTGAAAGAAATAAAGTTTTAGAAAAAAAAAGACCGGCGAAAAAGCTGGTCTTTTTTGTTTTTAGTTGGGCATCCTTTAGGGTTATAAAGGAGGTATGGTGAATTCTAAGTATTAGGTTGAATACTTTTGAATTCTTATTACTTACAGTAACAAGAAGTTTTTGGGGTAAGGGTCGAACAAGTGTTTAGGAAAGTAAAAAGAGGTTCGTATTACTGGTGTAAAGGTAACACCAGGCCAGCTGGTATACTATTAAACTTATATTAAAGGAGCTTAAAATCAATTTGTTAGTTTTAATCCTGCTTTTATCTCCATTTAAAATCCAGGAGCTTTTCTATAATCTACTTTTGCTCCGTTCATCCTTCTATTTTACCACTCTTTTATTTTATGCAAGATTATTTATTGAGCATAAAAGAAGTAAACGTAGTGATACCAAGGGTTTCTTGCTATCCTTATTATTAGTTACTGCCTGCTACTGGAAAAAAAAAGGTACTGTGTGTTGCATAGTACTAATAAAATGTCTTTCTTTGTGTAGACAAAGTGGTAATAGAACGATTGAACCTGCAGATGAATTAAGGTAAAACGTACATGTGAGTGACACAACGATGATGACCTTAGAACCAATGTTAGCTAAATAAATTAAACATACGGCCTGCCATCTTTTTACTTAGGCAAACAGGTGACAGGCAAAAACTACGGAAATGAATATAGATAACACACAGAGCCAGATGCGAAAGGGGGTATTGGAGTTTTGCATTTTGTCTATTATACGACAGGGGGAGGTTTACCCGAGTGATATAGTTGAGAAGATGAAAGCAGCCAACCTTAATATACTGGAAGGCACCCTTTACCCACTGCTAACCCGATTAAAAAATGCTGACCTGCTTACTTACCGCTGGGTTGAAAGTAACAGCGGCCCTCCAAGGAAATATTTCTGTATGACTGAAAAGGGATTGGCCTTCTACCATGAACTGGAAGATACCTGGAACGAACTGGCAAACGCAGTAAATAAGCTAACAGCAAAATCAGAAAATACAGAAATAAACCAAAACCAACTTTAACCAACCAAGGCTGAAGATGAAACTGAAGGGTTCATTGGAAGCACAAAAAAATAAATCATGAAAAAGGTAATCAATATAAACTTTCAGGGCAGGGTGATCCCCATAGAGGAGACTGCTTACGACATGCTGAAGCAGTATGTGGAGAGCCTGAGACGATTTTTTGCCACTGAAGAAGGACGGGACGAAATTATAAATGACATTGAAGGACGTATAGCTGAACTTTTTGGCGAAACATTGAAAAAAGGCAGCATCTGCATTACTGATGAGGATGTGAAAACGATTATAAACAGCATGGGCCGTCCTGAAGACTTTGAGGCTGAAGAGGGCAATGTAAAAAGCCAGCTTGGTGCCGAAAGTAATTCTTACAACCAGCAGAAAACCTATTCATCATCGTTTGCAGAGGCGCATCGCCGGTTGTACAGGGATGAAAGCCATAAGCTTTTTGGTGGTGTGTGTAGCGGTATTGCCAACTACTTCTCCATCGATCCAATTATTGTACGGATACTGTTCGTGCTTTTTGTAGGCATCACTTTCATTCCATACTTTATATTATGGATCGCTGTCCCAGGTACGTCGTCAGCGGTGATAGGCTCTCAAAGAAAGCGCTTGTTCAGGGATCCTGATACCAAATTAATTGGTGGTGTTTGTAGCGGTTTAGCACAGTACTTTAATGTCGCCATCTGGATACCGAGGATCTTGTTCCTGATACCTTTCTTCTCATTTGTTTTTCGTTGGGGACATTGGGGATGGTGGGATTTCCCCCATTTCTTAAGCTTCACTTTTAGCCCGGGTGCTGTGTTCGTATACATTATTCTATGGCTGGTATTACCAGAAGCAAAGAGTGCTGCTGATAAGTTGGAAATGAAAGGCGAGAAAGTTGATTTGAATAATATCAGGTCCACTATACAGGGAGATATGACCGGTTTTAAAGATCGTGCGCAGCAATTTGGCTCGGAGCTAAAAGAAAAGGCACAACAGTTTGGCGATAATTTCAATAACCAGTTTGGCGGTGCTGCAGCTGCTTCAACACCAGGAGCAACTACCTCTACAACTGCCAGAGGCGGTGTTTACGGCCAGGACTTTACCAGTGATGCAACCATGACTGCAGCCAGGAAAGGTGGAAGCAGGGTTGGTGAAGTAATCACTGTTATCGCTAAGATCTTTGCTTACTTCATCCTCGGATCAATATTGTTAGGAATTGTAGGTGGCCTGTTTTCAATAGGCGTGGTACTTACAGGATTGTTACCCGCATACTCGTACGTCCTAGACGATGGCAAAGAACAGCTTTTGGCCTGGGGAGCGCTTATCCTATTCATATGGGTGCCGGTTATTGCGATTGTTACCTGGATAATCAGGAGGATAGCTCGTAAAAAAGGAAGCAGCAACCTAATTCGTTCAACATTTGCCTCGTTGTGGTTAATAGGCTTAGTATGTTTTATCAGCCTTATCGTAAGCATCAGGAACGATTTCAGGTATAGGAATACACCGGTTGAGCAAAACGTACCACTAACTAACCCCGGAATTGATAAATTGGAAATTAAAGCGGTGCCATTCGGTAAATATTATTCTAACAATTGGCTACGCCTCGAACCATTTGCATCGTTTGATGAAGACACAGTATATGTAAGAAACATCAGGTTAAGAGTGGTGAAATCCACTACAGACAGCTTCCAGGTATTGATGGTAAAAATGGCAAATGGCAGAACTAAAGCTGCGGCAGAAAACATGGTTGCTAACATGAATTTCAATATTGCGCAAAAAGACTCAGTGCTGATGTTAGACAAGGGCCTGGCAGTAACCCAGCAGGACAAATTCCGCAACCAGCAAGTAATTGTTACCGTGGCAGTACCAGTAGGCAAGAGGATCTATATAAACGAAAATATAGGATGGGGTGAAAACGTAAGAGTTGATTTTGGACGCAACGATGATTATTGGGATTGGGAAAACAACATGGAAACCATTTCATTAAAATGGAGGCATAATGTAGAATATGTAATGACCGAAAAAGGCCTCGAAAGAGTAAAGAAACCTTTTGATGACAATACAGGCCCGGATAATGGCGAAAACGAGGATAACAATGATGATATTGATGCAATAGAAGAGTTCAGGAAAAGCCGCGAGCAGATTGAGCAGGAAAGACAAAATAAACTGCGAGAGCTCGAGGAGATAGACAGGGAGCTGCAAAGAACAACTGATAGTACCCGTTACCGTTATCAGCCTGCCGTTCCTAAAAAAGATACTGCTCGCCCAGCCAGGTTAAGGGCTCAGACAAAAACTACCGACGATTTTTCTGCTGGCATCAACGATGTACTAATGATAAAGTTCTTATAAACTCGGTTGAAGTTGGGAATAAGGGCTTGTTTAATTCTTTAAGCGGGCCCTCCCTTCTTTTTAAAACCGATACCGCTAAGATTAACTGACTAGTTCGCTGTCTTCAACCAACGCTTCAAAGTAAACCGGGTTTAACTGGTGCCACTTTTCTTCAAGTATTGCTGCAAATGTTTCAAAGTAAACAATCACATCTTCCCGTACATTTTTCTTAAGCCACCTAAATCCTCCCGGCAATCTTTTCAAAACTGCCTTATCCTCCAGGTACTCAAGGTTGTGAATATCAGTAGGAGTTAAACCAATATTTTCCAGTGCCGAAATAAGCATATTAACCGGCGCATTTGTTACAGCACAATAGTCTTCCGCTAACTCCGTCCACTCTCCAATTCCTGTATGTGCGTAAGACAGGATCTCTTCTTTTGAAATATTTGTAACGACTTGTAGCAGGTTGCCGCAGTTACAACTTCCATGGTTGCCCCAGGCGTAATGTGCGCCGTTTTTCAATCTTTCTGCAGTCGTTCTTAAAGCATTAATCAGGTCTGGATTAGGATGTGCCATAACATTATTGATAGATGTAGAGTCAACAAAACCTACACCAAATCGTTTACTAGCTTACTAGTTTTTATCATAAAAACTTTCGAACGGACTTTTGGGTTTCCAGCTTGGCATTACATGGCGACATCGTTGTGTCACTCACTTGTACCGCATAGCAATATGCATCTTAAATGCTCGTGAATTTTCTAATCGCTTCTAAAGCAAGAACAACACTATACAGTTGTGTCAACACGAATAGGTCGGCGGCGTTAGAAACTATTTGTAGCTCCTATGTTTTTTCTTTTTACTAATTAAAGCATCAATTGAGAAAGCCCCTGGTCCTGTAACAGCGAGAGTAATATAGATTAAGATGTAAAGTACGGCCAGCTCTTTTTTAGCAAATGGATCGGCCGCATGAGAGATAAACGTGGCAACCATCATTGTAATTATAAGTGGAATAACGGCAAAGCGGGTACCCAACCCAACAATGATGAGCATTGAACAAATAGCCTCAGCAAACACGGCAAGGCCGAGGGAAACACCTGCTCCCAAACCAATAGGGTCAGCAAATTGTATATTACCAGCCATAAATTTAGATAACTTAGGAAGGCCGTGGCTAAGCATTGTTGCTCCAACACTTAGCCGTAATACTAGAAGCCAGAGATTTAGTAAGGCGTTATTAATGTTTGTAGAAAACAGGGTTTTCATAGTATGCTTTACGTGTTTTTGTTAAAAACAATGCCAGTTCTTTTTTATTACTTTCAACTACGCACAGCTTTAAGTGCAAAACCTTAAAAGAGTTATAAAAGCAGTAGAATATGATACGCTGAATTGGTTGAAATAGTACAAGAGTGCGACGCAAGAAAAGATGGTTATAGGTGTACTGCTTGTTCCAAAAGCCAATTCAAAAAAAACCATGTGGCAACCAGCTTTTCACCTATTTTCTTTCTTTAGCTGTTGTTTTTCAAAGGGTTCAGCAAAATTTTGGCTGTAGAAAACTTTCCCCATCAGCCTTTCATGTATTTTTTAGTTTTATATAAAGTCATGGTATAGGTATTATTGAAGTCCGGCAAATGTTTTGTCTATTTGCACAGCGGTTTATTGCCTTTAATTAATGCAAATGAATATGAGAACCACGGGAATGCTAACTGCGTTTTTTTTGTACCTACTTGTTGTGGGGTGTAAGGGTAAAATGCAACAGGCAAAATATTCTTCGCCGGAAGGGTATGATCTTTCAAAACCTATAATGCTAAATTTGAGAACCGAGCTTGACGAAATTTCGGGCATAGTGCATTATGGAAAAGATACAAGCTTGTTTGCTATTAATGATGAAATGGGCGTTTTATATAAGATTTACCTGCGTACACCATTATTAATAGAAAAATGGAAGTTTTCGGGCGGAGCAGACTTTGAGGATATTTCACTTTTAGACAGTACTTTTTATGTTTTACAAAGCCATGGCGACATAACACGGTTTAGAATAGTAACTGCAGACTCAATAGTAGTAGACGCCTGTGGAACACCTTTATCGGAGAAGAATGAGTTTGAAACGATGTATTACGATAAGTTTCATGGAAAATTTATTTTGATCTGTAAGGATTGCAAACAAGACAACAAATCTTCAGTAACCGCATTTGCATTTGATCCCCTGACAAAAACTTTTAATAGTTCTCCTTTTTTTGTGATGGATGCTAAGCCTATTCTTACACAGTTAGGGGACGAGAAAAATAAGTTTAAACCTTCGGCGGCAGCAATTAACCCTGTAACAAAAGACTTGTACATTGTTTCGGCAGTAAATAACGCTTTAGTTGTCGCTACCAGGGACGGGAAGGTAAAAGAAGTTTACAAACTTAACAGCAAGCTCTTTAAACAACCCGAAGGCTTGTCGTTTAATGACCGGGGAGATTTATACATCTCGAACGAATCCGCTGAAATAGGCGCGGGAAATATTTTAATATTTAAATACAAACCAGAGCTTAATGAAACTCATTAGTGGATTACTTATTTTTTTATTGGTT
>JAQBNN010000139.1 GCA_028288505.1 Segetibacter sp.
AATTTTTATAAGGTAAGCGGAATACATTAAAAGATGAAGGAGCCAGGGAGACTGCAAGTGTATTTTTATTGGCTTTAATTGCGTTTTGCTGCGGAGCTACTTTTTGGGGTTCTTTTAATGTATTAAAATCAGTTAGGTTATTAGCGGTTAGCACATCAATAGTTCCTGGCTTATTCAACAGGGCGACGCCTTCAATTTTAAATATTACAGGCGCATTTTTAGGGGAATTATTCACCACTTTAATAATTACTACCCCGGCTTTCCTGTCTATTGTAGAGCATGCATAAATGCTATCTTTTCCTGCGAGTATTTTGCCTTCTTCTAAAACAGGAACCACATGTGTTCCCTTGTTTACCGAGAATAGTTTCTGTACGAAATAATTTGGGGTAGCTATTGCACGAAGGTTATCGAACCAAATAAGATCGGGCCGCCACTGCCATGCATCTACATGGGCAAGCAAAGGTGCATAAGAGGACATTTGTACCACTTCTGCGTTTCGCTCAAGCCCTGTCATAAATGCAGCTTCTGAGAGGGCACTTAACCATGTATTCTTTCCTTCAGGATCGTCAACATCTTTATTGTGTGCTGCATATTCTCCCGCAAAAACTTTAGGACCTTTTCGGTCATAATTATCGTAGCGGCTTGCATTATTAAAGAACCATTGAGAAGGCTGGTAGTAATGTTCGTCTAAGAAGTTTGGACTTAATTTTTTAAATTCTGCCCACAAATAATCGAAGCGCGGACCGCTGGGTGAGGGACCTGCAGCAGCAACCAATTTAATTTCGGGATACCGGGCTTTAAATGCCTTTTCAAACTCTTTATAACGTTCAATATATTGTTCATCCCACTGTTCATTACCCACCCCAAGCATTTTTAAATTAAATGGTTTCGGGTGTCCCATGCCGGATCTTAGCTTCCCCCACTTTGTAGTGTCGGCACCATTTGCAAATTCAACCAAGTCAAGCGCATCTTGGATGTAGGTGTTCAATTGATCTATTGGTGCCACTTCACTTGTGTTGTACTGACAAGCCATGCCGCAATTAAGAATGGGAAGGGGCTCTGCTCCCAGATCTTCGCTTAACTGGAAATATTCGAAGAAACCAAGGCCGAAGGTTTGGTAGTAATCAGCAGTAAGTCTATGCTTAAATTCTGTGTTCCACCTGTTTACAATAGGTGTACGATTTTCAGGTTCCCCTACTGTTTTTTTCCACTGGTACCGGGTTTCCAATTCACGGCCTTCAACAATACAACCGCCGGGGAAACGGACAAAGTTGGGCTTTAGATCAGCAAGCATTTGCACAAGATCAGCACGTAAACCAAAAGGCCTGTTTTTCCATGTATCTACAGGAAATAAAGAGATCATATCAACATCAATACAGCCTTTTCCTTCAAATAACACATTAAAACGGGCTTTGTTTTCGGTGGCTGTAACTGTGAAAATAACATTATGCCTTACCCATTTGTCAGACACGGTATCAATACGTGCTTCTCCAATCTTTGCTCCTGATGCGTTTATTAGTTCTACCCGTATGTTTACGTCTGTTGCTTCAGCCTTTCTAGCTAATATAGAGAACCGGTATTGCTTTCCCCTTGTAACACCAATTCCCCTAAACCCTTCATTAGATAAGCCATAGGGACTATTGGTTGTATTTATTTTAATGTTTGCAAAACGGGAGTTTTGAGGACTGATAGCCCCCTGGTTCATTATCAACAGTTTGCCAGTTCCCGTTTTAGGTTTTATTTCTTTCCATCCCATTAAGGGTGTTGAAAATTCAAAAGACCGGTTCTTTATCAACTCGGCGTATAAACCTCCATCAGCAGAAAAATTAATGTCTTCGAAAAAAACACCCCACATAGTGGAGGGAACTTCAGTAACGGGCTTATTAGCAAAAACAGTTAATTGTTTTTGTGCTTTAAGTAAACCAATAATGCTAAAAGAGATAAACAGGCAGGTGAGCTTCTTTAATATTGTCGTCATCATTATTGGGAGCTGGACTTTAACTGGAGAGAACTATCGTTTATTTCGAACACGTTATTCTTTAAGAGCGAAATGACCTCGGCGCCAGCAAGTATAACAGGGCCATAGCCATGCGCTGCAAACACATTTGTCGGACGATAATAATAGAAAGCCGGATCGAACGCCATGCCTGTTCCCACGCAGGTACCTTCTACCTGCCCTACAGCAGTTACTTTAGTAGTGACAGCATTCCAAGCTAACAAAGTAGCAGGCGCATAAGCTTTGCCATCTATCCATCCTTTGTTGATTGCTCTTGCCATACAATATGCATAAATAGCTGTTGCAGATGTTTCGAGGTAACTATCATTTTTATCAATCAACTGGTGCCAGAAGCCTTGCCCTGTCTGGGAAGCCACCAGGCCTTTTATATGCGATTTCAGTTGTTGAAGGACGGCTTTTTTGCCTTTGTGATTTTCAGGTAAAACGTCGAGCAATTCAATCATAGCCATAAGAGCCCAGCCATTTGCACGAGCCCAATGGAATTGGGGATGCTCTTTCATTTCTTCAACCCAGCCGTGCATGTACAGGTTGTTTTGTTTGTTGAACATCCTGCTTGAAAATTGGATAACCTGCTTTACTGCATCGTCGTAATATTTTGCATCGCCTGTTAGCTTTCCCATCTGTGCAATTGCAGGTACGCCCATATAAAGATCGTCGAGCCAGATAGTATTTTTTTGTGGACGGTTACGAGCTAATGTCCCATCACTTAAGCGATATTCTTTGCTATAAACATAATTAACGAGGCTGTCGATTACTGGACGAAGGTTAGCATGTCCACCAGCCCGTAACGTTTTTACCATTGCTGCAGCAACTGCCCCCGCATCGTCTAGTGCATGTGGACTTACTGGCTGCCGCAAAGCATTACTTGCTGTTGGAAATTTTTTGTGTAAAGCTCTAAACGTTGGAATTGCATCCGCCAGAAAGTGAAGCCTGTCCCTTGTATAATTTGTAAAGCGATTATCGCCAGTTGCCTCACCGGCTAGTAGCATTCCGCTATAGGTAACGCCCCACTCGTAACTCGTTAATCTAAAGTCGCCGGGTTTCAATATTGAGTTAGTATCTGCCGCGGACAGGTTAGTGATGACGGCTTTTGTATTACGGTTTACCAGTTGAGGAGGTGTAACAGAATCAAGGTAGTGATGTACCCGGTCTAAAACTGCTTTTACAGTTGCAACTGAAGGAGCACCGTACGGAACCGGATAATCAACTTTCAAGGCATGCAGTGGAGTTGTAACATCGTTCGCTTTTACCTGCGCCTCGCAACAAAATGAAGCGGCAACACCAGCAACAAGTAAGATCGTTTTTTTTATGGCTTTCATATGTCTTAAAAATTAAAGCAACTCGTTTTATCAACACCGTTAAAAGAAAGAGTGTGAAGTTAAGTTCTGTCGACTTTTTAAAATGTGTAAATTTTTAGAACAATTACTATTTGCAAATCGCTTGTAAAAAAAATTGGAGTAGTTACAAAAACATTTGTCAGTAGTTATACGCAAAGCAATCGTTTTAAAATGAAGGATTTAAAAGTAAACTGCGACACGAGACTCTTCGTCCTGCACCATCCTGACAATGCTAGGAGTTGATAATTAAACTATCTCCCAAAGTTTTAGCTACAAGTGGAATTATAAAAGTGATAGTATTTTGTTTTCCAGCTTAAGAATAAATATTAAACATCGTTGTGTCACTCACTTGTACATTTTGTAATCTATGCAAGTTTCGCCGGCCAAGCTTTCACCCGTTCAAACTTTTCATCCACCGCGTTCTTCAAAAAGGTGGCCTGTTACAATAAGCAGTTTGAAAAGCTGCCAAAAGTACTGGTCGTACAAGTGAGTGACACAACGATCATGACATGGAAAACCAACGTTGGTCTCCAAAAGGAAATACAAAGCAATAGATTCCTCCTGTTAAACGTCCTTAACAATTGCTTGTTTACCGATAAGAAAGCGGCTTTTGTGTATATGTGTTACCTTGGTACGCGTAAATTAATACACCTTATGATTAAAAAGTTTTTGAGTTCTCTACTCCTTGGGGGCTTACTTTTCAGTGGTTTTGCCTATGGCCAAACGAAGCTGGTTGATAAAGTTGTTAAGAAAGGAAACGAAATTGTTATTCCTTACGAAAAGTACGTTTTACCAAACGGTCTTACGGTTGTGGTTCACGAAGATCGTTCAGACCCTGTGGTGCATGTGGACGTTACTTACCACGTTGGTAGTGCCCGTGAAGAGATCGGCAAGAGCGGCTTCGCTCACTTTTTCGAGCATATGATGTTCCAGGGATCGGATAACGTGGCCGACGAACAACACTTTAAACTGGTAACAGAATCGGGCGGTACACTTAATGGTAGTACCAATGCTGACAGAACGAATTATTATGAAACCGTACCGAGTAACCAACTGGAGAAAATGCTGTGGCTTGAAGCAGACCGTATGGGCTTTCTAATGGACGCTGTTACGCAAAAGAAATTCGAGATCCAGCGATCGACTGTTAAAAACGAACGCGGTCAGAACTATGATAATGTGCCTTATGGTTTACTAAGAGAAGTTTCAGCAAAGAACCTTTATCCTTACGGCCATCCTTACTCGTGGCTTACCATAGGTTACCTTGAAGACCTTAACCGAAGTAATGTAAACGACCTTAAAAACTTTTTCTTGAGATGGTATGGCCCTAACAATGCCACCCTTACTGTTGGTGGCGATGTAGCTGCAAAAGATGTGGTAAAGCTTGCTGAAAAATACTTTGGCTCAATACCTCGCGGACCTGAAGTAAAACCAGTGCAGGTAGCACCGGTTGTGCTGGAATCGAATCGCTATGTTAGCTACGTAGATAACTATGCCCGTACGCCGAGGCTTACTATTGTATATCCTACTGTTGCCAACTATCATCCTGATATGGCTGCTTTAGCCTGTCTTGCGCAAATACTAGGACAAGGCGGTGGACGTAGAGGCGGCGGTGGAGGCGGTGGCGCTCAAAACTCCATTCTTTACCAGCTATTAATTAAAGAACAAAAAGCAGCGGCAGCAAGTGCAAGCAGTGGCTTAAACGAGTTAGCTGGAGAGTTTTCAATTTCAGTAACACCGTACCCCGGCAAGTCGCTTGCCGAAATGGAAAAACTAGCCAACGAAGCGCTGGCTGAATTTGAAAGAAGAGGTGCCACTGATGATGACATCGAGAAATTTAAAAGCCAGAACGAGGCTCGTGCAATCAACGGTTTATCAAGTGTACAAGGGAAAGTAAGCCAGTTAGCAGCCTTCCAAACTTTTACTGGTAACCCAAACAAAATAAGCGAGCAACTGGAAATGTACCGCAAGCTTACTAAAGAAGATGTAGTGCGTGTTTACAACAAGTACATAAAAAATAAGAACAGGTTGGTAGTAAGTGTTGTAACAGCAGGTACAGAAGAGCTTAAAGCTGCTCCCGATAACTACACTGTGAATACTGCTAATTATAAAGCCCCTGATTATGGTTACGCCGGGTTAAAATATGTGAAAGCAAAAGACAATTTCAACCGTAAGCAAGTTCCTGGTAATGGTACTAACCCTGTTGTAAAAGTTCCTGCTTTCTATAAAAAGCCTCTAACAAACGGCATGCAGGTAATAGGAACTGAAAATACCGAGATACCTACAGTAACCCTTAGCATTGCGCTAAAAGGTGGACGGTTATTGGAAGCCGCAGATGTATCAGAAGTTGGCCTAAGCAATCTTTTTGCAAGCATGATGAACGATGACACGGAGAATTATACAAGCGAAAAGATAAGCGAAGAGCTGGCTATGCTTGGTAGTTCAATCAGCGTAAACAATACCGATGATGCAATCGTCTTCAGTGTACAGTCTTTAAAAAAGAACCTTGATAAAACACTGGCATTACTTGAAGAGAGGATGCTAAGACCAAAGTTTAATGCAGACAACTTCAGTCGTATAAAAAGGCAGTTAAACGAAGGTTTGATCAGCAGCAAAACACAACCAGCTACCATTGCAAGTAATGTTTATGCAAAACTCAACTATGGTAAGAACCACCTTTTTGGGATCCCTGCAAATGGCACTCCTGAAACCATTAAGAACATTATCTTACAGGATGTACAAAACTACTACGACAACTACATCACATCCGAAGATGGACGTGTAGTTGTCGTAGGCGACATTAAGGAAAGCGAAATATTACCAAAGCTTGCCTTCCTTAATAAGCTTCCTAAAAAGTCTTTCAAGCTACCTGCTGTTGCTCCGGCCCCTGAGGTTGAGAAAACAAAAATTTACCTTGTTGATGTGCCGAGAGCTGCACAAACAGAATTCAGGGTTGGCAAGGTTACTAACCTTAAGTACGACCCAACCGGCGAATACTATCGTGCCGTATTAACCAACTACAATTTAGGTGCTGCCTTCAATAGCCGCCTTAACCTAAACCTCCGTGAAGACAAAGGTTGGACCTATGGTGCCCGCAGCAGTTTTAGCGGCGATAAGTACACCGGAGCTTTCACCTTTAGCAGTGGTATAAGAGCCGATGCTACAGATAGTGCGTTAAGTGAAGTGATCCGCGAAATAAAAGAGTATGTTGCCACTGGCGTAAAAGAAGATGAGATAGCCTTCATGCGTAAATCTATTGGCCAGGCTGATGCTCGTAACTACGAAACAGGTGTACAAAAAGCGGCTTTCATTGGTCGCATTCTCGAGTACAACCTGCCCACAGATTATGTAAGCAAGCAGAGCCAGATCCTGCAGACTATCACCAAAAAAGACATTGACGTATTGGCAAAAAAATACCTTGATGTAAACCAGATGAACATTCTTTTGGTAGGCGATAAAACCAAGATCCTTCCCGGTCTGCAAAGGCTAGGCTACGAAATTGTAGAACTCGATGCCGACGGGAACCCCGTAAAGTAATAGAATAGTAAACTCAAGAAAAGGCGGCCTTTAAATGGGCCGCCTTTTTTAGTATGTGATCTTTTTGTACTTGGCTTCTCTCCTACTATTAAACATCGTTGTGTCACTCACTTGTACTGGTAGTACAAGGTTCAGCAGAGCATGTGGATTATTTTTGCCTGTAGCATAAGTGCGAAACGTCAACGCAGATAAGCTATTAAAGGGATTGATAATCGACGAGATGGTTTGGATTGCGTGCAATTAGCATAAATTACGTGTCGTATGCTATTTCATATGAAGCCTCTAATTATTTCAACTTTGCTTTTTTTGACGTCCTTTAGCAATAAAAATACGGAGACGAAAACCGGTGAATTTATTTGCATCTTAACCACTGACAAGACAGTTTATAAAGTTGGACAAGTGCCCAAACTTGAAGTTCAAATAATTAATGAAAGCTATAAAGAAATCTATTTAATTGGTTCATTAGATGGCTCTGATGATAAATCGAGAATGCCATATTGTTATTTTACTATAGTCAAACCGAAACCTGATACTATTATATTTCCAGGATGTAAAATTACAAACCCAATCAGAACTGAGGACTTTGTATTAGTAAAACCAAAGGGAAAATTTAATCCTTTTCAAAGTATTGACGATTACGGTTTTTTTGGGGACCATACAACCACACAAAAAGAAACTTTCCAAAATGCAGGTATTTATAAAATACAATTTCATTACTCGACCGACACAAACAAAATTGAAAATTTTATGGGAAGTTTCGGCCAATGGAGCAAAGGTGCAGACAGTATGAAAATAAAAAGTCTTTTGGCAAGGGTTCCAAAAATGGACATAATTAGTAACAGAGTAGATATCTCGTTTGAGGAATAAAAACGGCTACGGAGATAGTGTTGGCCGTATTGGGGCAAGACGTCGAAACTTCGGCTGTTGTTAGCTATCAGCTTCGACTTGGCGTTAATAATTTTACTTTAGTTCTTAAATTCAACTTTTAATCATTTTTTGTCTTCCGTAACGGGCTGACATTTTTCAAAAATCGTAGCAACACCAAAAAAGAAGGTGTGACTTTTGTGGACACTATTGAATCGTACGACTATGGCAAATTTGTACATATCCTCGACGCAGAAGGAAACAAAGTGCAGTTGTGGGAACCGAAGGATTGAGAACGACGTGTGCAGAATTGAATAGTGGAATAAAGTTGCAACCAGCACGAGTGTTTACGCGATGAATAGAATATCATCAGTACAAGTGTGCGACGCAACGATGATGCTAAGAATTACTTCTGCCGGGCTCAAAAAAATTCTTGCACTGATTCTTGCTTTGAAGACTTTTTCGTTGCACGAGCATTACCGGTTGCGAAACGAAAGCATAAAAAAACTACTGGGGGGACCGACACTTCCTGCAGTTGACCTTCATAGAAACTTGATAACCTTTTCCGAGGTAATTTAGAAAAACTTAAAAGAGGTAATGTTTGCAACCGGGTTACAACATTGTTGGTCGTTAACTAACCCTAACCTTATCTTTGCCTCAGATGAAAAAGTGGCTCACATTCATTTTATTGATCATTACCCTGGCAGGTACATTCTATCCTTGCTGTGGCGTAGATGAATGTAATGATGAAGAGATTGCTGCCGCTCAAAAGGAAAACAAACAGGAGCCTGAAGCTAACTGCTCCCCTTTTTTTGCTTGTGCAACCTGCACAGGATTTACAGAAATGGTGAAAGCTGTTCAAATAATTCAACCAATAAAAGAGAACAAGGTTCATCACGAAACACCTGTAGTTTTCAATCTTACAACATTCCCTTCTTCTTTTTGGCAGCCGCCGCGTTCTTGCTAGTTCCAACTTTATTGGTGGCCTGTTATGCAGGCTAAGAATCTATTTGCTCATTACAGAAAAAAGAGGTAAGAAGTTATGCGACTATTAGTAATATTATTATTATCAGGAATTAGTATTTATAGCGAGGCACAGCAAACATTGCATATAAAAATTACAGGAGGAGAAAACAAAGCTCCCCTATCGGCTAGCATTATAATTAAAGGTATAACGGGAGGTTATTTAGCAGACACAACAGGCACAACTTCGATTTCATTTACAGCCAACGGCAGCTACACCTTAGTTACTTCTGCAGTAGGTTATGAAGAAAAAGAAACAAAGATTACAATACCATACGCCTCGGATAGATTAGAGATTGAACTTGAAAGCGGAGAAGAAGAATTAGAGGAAGTTATAGTTCAATCAACACGTACAAGCAGAACAATAGCCAACGTGCCCACCCGAGTTGAAACCATAGAACTTGAAGAGATAGACGAAAAGAGCAATATGCGTCCTGCAAACGTTGCAATGATATTGCATGAAAGCACAGGCATACAGGTACAACAGACTTCAGCTACATCAGGTAATGCAAGTATAAGAATACAGGGCTTGGACGGTAGATACACGCAGCTTTTAAAAGACGGCTTTCCAAACTTTGGTAATTTCTCCAGTGGTTTAAGTGTGTTGGAGATACCGCCATTAGATTTAAAGCAAGTAGAGATAATTAAAGGTCCGGCTTCACCGTTGTTTGGTGGAGGTGCAATTGCAGGCGTTGTAAACTTTGTTTCCCGGACACCAAGAGAGAAGCCGGAGTACAATTTTATCCTTAACCAGTCTAACATCGGGCAAAGTAATATTGGAGGATTTGCCTCTGGTAGAGGTAAGAAGGTAGGCTATACAATGCTTGCACTTTATAACAAATCAAGTCCTTACGATGTAGACAAAGACGATTTTACAGAAGTACCAAAGTCGAATGAGTATACAATTCATCCTAAGCTGTTTCTCTATCCCAATGAAACCACAACTGTTACCATTGGCAACAGCTTAACACAGGGCACCAGGACGGGAGGAGATATAAATGTAATAAAAGATAAAGCAGATGCTTTGCATCGCTACTTCGAAGAGAACAAGACTTTAAGAAACATAAGCACTTTTGAATTTGATAAGAAAATAGGCAACAGTAAAAGACTTGTAGCGAAGCAAAGTTTTAGCTTCTTCGACAGAACAATAAACATTCCTTCTTATGCTTTTGCAGGATTAGACTATAACGCTTATACAGATATTTCTTACGTTACCAATGCCAATAAACATGCACTTGTTTTGGGAAGTAATTTTATTTACAACAGGTTTAGAGAAAAGAACAACAGCAGCAACAATAGGGACAATACATCAAGAACAGGTGGTGTGTATGGCCAGCATACGTGGGATGCAACAGGTAATCTAAAATTAGAAAGCGGGTTAAGAATAGATATAGCAGATTACAGGAATCGAATCTATAACAATACAGAAGTATTTGTTCTACCAAGAGTTTCATTACTAGTAAAGTATGGTCCTAAGTGGTCGTCACGAATAGGTGCAGGAATGGGTTATAAGACACCTACTTTATTTACAGAAGTTACAGAGACAATGCAATACCAAAACGTGGCGCAACTAAACAATGTAAAGTCAGAAAAAAGTTATGGCGGCACAGCAGATGTAAACTTTAGAACGAACATTGTTGAAGACCTTGCTATCACTTTAAATCACATGTTCTTTTATACCACCATTAATAAGCCACTGGTTTTAGAAACAAACAGTTCAGGGATTCACAGTTTCGTAAATGCTGCAAACCCTGTACATAGTGCAGGCTTCGAAACTAACGCACGGTTTGTTTATAAAGACAATTTAAAGTTGTTCTTAGGTTACACGTTTACTAATGCTAAAGCAATGTATTTAACAGGTAACCAGTTCTTGCGCTTGGTTCCGAAGAATAAATTAAACAGTGCGTTGATTTACGAAAAGGAAGGAGTAATTAAGTTAGGCTTGGAAGGTTAC
Organism: Segetibacter sp.; assembly: GCA_028288505.1. GTDB lineage: Bacteria > Bacteroidota > Bacteroidia > Chitinophagales > Chitinophagaceae > Segetibacter. Next base: position 10,730 of record JAQBNN010000139.1, read on the forward strand.
TTTACAGGAAAGCAAAATTTAGGCAATGGTACACAATCACCTGCCTATTCAGAGTTTGGTTTTATGGCAGAGAAGATATTTAAAAAGTTCTCACTATACATCAACTTCGAAAACTTTACAGATACTAGGCAGAACCTGTTTAAGAATGTGGTCAATGGTTCACACCTCTCTCCAACGTTCGATGAAATATGGACACATACAGAAGGCTTTGTAGTAAACGGAGGTCTTAAATTGAAATTGTAGCACGAGATGAATAAATACAATTTTTGAACAAGCTGCATATCAATAGTCAGTATTCTCTGCTGCTTGATTGTTCATTTCGGTAACTTTTATACCAGTAACAAAAAACAGGATAGCGAAATTGGTTTTGCTCGCAATAGAGTTTCTGCCACAAAACACTTTGCTTCCGCAAGCTAATGAAGACAACTTTTTTTTCTTGCAATTCTTTTTGTACTGCATCTGATTTTTGCCTGCAAGCTCATTATAGCAGTAAGTGATTATAGCACACTATCAGGCGGTGGGATGGTATACAAAATCATTTTATACTTACTCACTAATGGGGGTTTTATAGCTCCTTTTATTTAACCAGACTATTATGTGTCCCAGGGTATTGGTAGTTGTTATTTCCGAGGTAGCTTAAATAAGTAAACAAGACATAAAAAGACTGCAAACTTTGGTAGAAATTAGCTTTATAGTTTTTTAAGGCCGCGGAACGAAAGGGTAGCTGTCTTACATTCAACTGTACAATTGAGTGACACAACGATGTTTAATAGTACCCTTATCGCTAAGAACAACTTCTAAAACAATACCAGCAAAGAAAGAAAGACTTAGCAGAGTTCGTTAAACGGGACTTCGTATAAATCATTCTACAATTGAAGAAAATAATAGTGTTTAGTAGTCATAGAAAAATTTATGAATTGATCTGTTTAAGTTATAAATGCTGTTACTCATTCTTTTACTTCTACTGGAATATATATAATTGTTTCTACTTATTTGTTAGGCGGGAAGTTTGAGGTGAATAAGCTTTAATATATTATTCATCAATAAACCTAAATGTATGTTTTACTACGACAGGAAGCTTCAGTTTAAAGTGCGGGTAGATAAACCAAATCCTGAATTTGCCAAATTATTACAGCAGGTAATTGGTGGCATAGAAGGAGAAATGCGTGTTTGCCTTCAATGCCTTTTCCAGGCGTGGAAGTGCAGGCAAAACATTTCTGGGCAAGGTGGCTGATGTTATAACTGGTAGTTAGTTTTGCCGCACAAATTCTCCGGCTGCAGGCAACTACAACTGCAGCCTTTTTTGTAGTGAAAAGTGAAGCGGAAAAAACGATTTCACTATTGAGCCATAGTTTCCATAGAAACTAATTGGTCTGATTTTTTAGCCTTCGTTGCAATGAATGATTATTTAAACCGCATCTATTTTAATAATACAGTAAGAGACTACCTGCTTGTTTTTGCAGCTATTATAATTACTTGGATCGTATTGCAAATCCTGAAGCGCATTATAATTACTTCAGTAAAAAAACTTACAGGAAGATCGAAGACCAACATAGATGATGCTTTAATTAGCGGATTCGAAAAATTTCTCGTTCCCTACATCTACATACTTATCAATTTTGCCATTATCGATCAACTCAAATTGTCGGCAGGAGTAAACAAAGTAATAAATGTTGCAGCAACTATTGTAACTGTTTACTATGGAGCCCGGTTCATCAATCATGCGCTACAGCTTTCTCTAAACCTGTACATGCAGCGGCGGGGTGAGCCATCATCACGTGTCTTGCAAATGAATGGCATCCTCAACATTCTTAAAGTTATCGTGTGGATGCTTGGTTTGCTGTTTCTGCTGGACAACCTCGGCTTCGAGGTAACTACTATTATTACCGGCCTCGGTATCGGAGGTATAGCAATTGCACTGGCCGCTCAAAATATTTTAGGCGACCTATTTAGTTACTTCGTAATCTTCTTCGATAAGCCTTTCGAAATTGGTGACTTTGTAGTTGCTGGTGATAAGAGTGGCACGGTAGAACAAATTGGTATTAAGACCTCACGCATTAGAACGCTCGGTGGCGAAGAGTTGGTAATGCCAAATGCTGAGTTGGTAAAAACGCCTATTCATAATTTTAAAAGACAGGAGAAACGCAGGGTCGTTTTTAACCCAAGGGTCTCTTACAACACCGCGCCTTCCCTTTTAAGAGAAATTCCGGAACTGCTGAAACAGATTATATCCTCTAAAGAAAATGCGGTTTTCGATAGGGCGCACCTTGCCTCGCTTGGCGAGTATTTTATTAGCTATGAAGTAGTGTTTAATATACCCACTGCCGACTTTAATTTATATATGGACTTGCAGCAAAGCATCTATTTAGAAATAATAGAAACGTTTAAAGCGAGGAACATCGAGTTCGCCATGTCAAATAAATCAGTAATGGTGGAAAAAGATATGACAATGGAGAAGGATGAAGAAGCTTCTAAAAATGATAAGCCCCTTACTACTTAAGCTTTAGTCTCCCTTAATTTAATTATACTTTTTGTATCCGCCTTTAGTGGTGCTATGAATCATCGTTGTGTCACTCACTTGTACTTTTAGTACTACTGGCAGCGCCGCAACTCTAGAGGTTATTCCTTCATTCCACTGAGTATTTAAAAACAGAATGCAACGGTGTACCAATATCCATTACTCTAGCACGAAATTCAAGTTCACAAAAGGCAAATATTTTTACTGCTCAGTAGAATTGCTTAACGTACAAGAGTGCGACGCAACGATGTAGCCCGGTATTCCTGCTGCTCGGTACATAAATATCTCATCGAATGCTGTAATCATAAATGCCGTTATCTTTAAAACCCTGAAAGCATTAACATGAGATACCTAATTACGCTGCTATTTTGTGCAGCTTGTATACCCGCAATAAAAGCGCAACAAACACAGAAGCCACCTCTGCACGGCAAAAACTGGATGGCAATTACCGGCAAACCTTTAGCCGCAACAGCAGGTTCAATGATTTTTCAGAAAGGCGGTAATGCAGTTGATGCAGCCTGTGCAATGCTAGCAGCAACATGCACCATGTGGGATGTGTTAAGTTGGGGCGGCGAAACACAGGCTTTGATCTATAATCCCAAAACAAAAAAAGTAATTGGTATTAATGCAATGGGTGTAGCGCCTACCGGTGCTACTGCGGCGTTCTTCAAAGGTAAAGGCTACAATTTTCCTCCTGAATATGGACCACTTGCTGCTACTACTCCAGGCACTCCTGGTGGCATTTGTTATATGCTAAGCAACTATGGAACAATGAGTCTTGAGCAAGTGCTGGCGCCGGCTATGCAATTAGCAGCAGGCTATCCAATTGAAGCCCAAACAGCTAACAATATTGAACGAGGTAAAGAGCGCATAAAGCAATGGCCCTACAGTAAAAAAGTGTTTCTTACACATATTGGTGAAGAGCGTGAAGCCCCTGAAGCAGCTGAGATCTTTGTACAGAAAGACCTTCTGCAAACACTAACAAAAATGGTGGAAGCAGAACGTGCTGCATTAAGGAAAGGAAAGAGCCGAAAGGATGCAATCATGGCAGCCTACGATCGTTTTTATAAAGGTGACATAGCCCAGGAATTTGTGCGAGGCAGCAAAGAACAAGGCGGCTTAATTACTATGCAGGACCTGGCTAAATGGAAACCAATTGAAGAAGAACCTGTACAGGTGAATTATAAAGGAATTGATGTTTATAAGCTGAAGCAATGGACACAAGGACCAATGCTTCTGCAAGCGCTAAACATACTGGAGAACTTCGATCTTAAAAGTATGGGCTACAACAGCACCAAATACCTCCATACTATTTACCAGGCCATGAGCCTTGCTTTTGCCGACAGAGATTTTTATTATGGCGATCCTTACTTTACAAAGTCGCAGCCAATGAAAGGTTTACTAAGTAAAGAATATGCAAAGCAACGTGCCGCCATGATTAAGTTTGATAAGAACGATCCAAATATTGGCCCTGGCGATCCTTACCCTTTCGAGGGCCGAACCAATCCTTACCTGCAGCTCTTAAAACAACGCGGTTACGAGCTCGATACGTCTAAAAGAAATTTTGCTCCCACCCACGACATTCGCAACAGTCTCGGCAAAGCGGATTACCAGGAAAAGTTATGGCTTGGCACTACAAGTGTTGAAGCGGCTGACAAAGATGGCTGGGTAGTTTCTATTACGCCCAGTGGTGGATGGCTACCAGCTTGTATTGCAGGTAACACTGGTGTAGGTATGAGCCAGCGAATGCAAAGCTTTGTACTTGATTCTTCTTTAAATCCTTTCAACGTGGTGGAACCAGGTAAGCGTCCACGAGTTACACTCACGCCTTCCATGGCGTTAAAAGACGGCAAGCCTTACCTATCTTTTGCGGTGCAGGGGGGCGATACGCAAGAGCAAAATTTGTTGCAGTTCTTTTTAAACATGGTTGAGTTTGGAATGACAGTGCAACAGGCGACCGAAGCCGCTAACATAAATACTAACCAGTTGTGGCTCTCCCTCGGTGGTTCTAAAATCGATGACCGTAAACCAAGTGTTGGAAACATATTATTGCACGACAGTACGCCGGAAGCCGTTCGCAACGATCTTAAAAAGATGGGTTACATTCTTAGCTTTGATGATCGTACAAGCGGCCCGATCAACGCTATATTTTTTGATTGGAAACATGGTAGCTTTTGGGGTGGCTCAAGTAACCACGGCGAGGACTACGGAATTGGATGGTAAGCATAAGAATGAGGAGACAGATTTTTTTGTACTTAACTTCAGTGCTACTATTAAACATCGTTGCGTCGCACTCTTGTACTTCAGCAATTAACTCGACAACTCTAAACCAATATACATGCTACTTAAACATACCACCTTCAGTATAAAGTTTTTAATCTTAATGCTTTGCTTTTGTTCGTGCGGCCTACTTGCAAAAGCGCAGGCTAAAGAGCTAAAACAAACACAAGCGGATACAACCAAAGAAGTACATATTGTTGAAGCAGGTTGCGGCCAGTGCAAACTTGGCTTGCCGGGTAAAGATTGCGATCTTGCTATTCGCCTAAATGGTAAATCATATTTTGTTGATGGAACTAATATAGATCAACACGGCAACGCGCATGCAAAAGACGGCTTCTGCAACGCCATCAGGAAAGCGAAGGTGCAAGGCGAAATAAAGGGCGATCGTTTTAAAGCTACCTACTTTCAGCTCCTCCCTGCTGTTTCTGAGAAGAAGAAAGGCGGATGATGATTGGTGTGCTCACAGGTTCACAATTGGATCCTTTGTAGCAAACGCTTGTCTTGCTGGCGATCAATCGTTGTTTTACTTACTTGTACATTATGCTTTATTCGGGGAGAAACAACAAAACTTATTCATCACAAATAATAAGTGTTTTAGATTTAGAAAGGTCCAAACCTTATTGCCATTCTCTTTATTCATCTTACATAGGTAACTCCATGCGATTTTTATACTTTTTAATTATACTCATGTTTTCGGGCCACCAACTTTATTCACAAGAAAGGGATCGGGTAAGCAAGTTTAATATTAAAATTGGCGTGTTGCCAAAGGGTAAACTAAACGCCATAACAGATGTAAGTGGTGTAAAAGTTGGTCACACAACATTAGTGAAAGGAGATTCTATTCGCACCGGTGTTACGGCTATACTCCCTCATGCAGGTAACTTGTTTCAGCAAAAAGTACCAGCTGCAGTTTTTGTAGGTAATGGATTTGGAAAATTAGCAGGTGTAACACAAGTGCAGGAACTCGGCAATCTTGAATCTCCGGTTATACTTACTAATACCCTAAGTGTTGCAACAGCTATAAACGCAGTTATAACCTACAGCCTTGCGCAAGCAGGAAACGAAAATATAGCATCAGTAAATGCAGTGGTTGGCGAAACAAACGATGGATTCTTAAATGATATTCGAGGACGCCATGTTAGAGAAGCAGATGTTTTACAAGCGATACAAAATGCAAAGGAAGGTCCGGTAGCAGAAGGGAACGTAGGGGCCGGCACTGGTACAGTTTGCTTTGGATTTAAAGGAGGCATCGGTACAGCATCAAGGATATTACCAAAGAGTTTAGGTGGATACACAGTAGGTGTGCTTGTACAAACAAATTTTGGCGGCGTGTTACAAATTGATGGGGTTCCTGTAGGGGAAGCTTTAAACAAGTTTTACTTAAACGATGAATTGAACAATCCTGTTGATGGAAGCTGCATGATAATAGTGGCTACTGACGCTCCCTTAGATTCACGCAACCTTGAACGTCTTGCAAAGCGAGCTTTTATGGGGTTGGCAAAGACTGGTGGTATTGCAAGTAATGGAAGTGGCGATTATGTGATAGCCTTTTCAACTGATCCCTCGCTTCGCGTAGCACATGATACAAAAGTAACAATTCAACAACAGAAGGTTTTACGTAACGATGCGGTTTCGCCTTTGTTTATGGCCACTATCGAAGCTACTGAAGAGGCGATTTTAAATTCACTTTTTATGGCCGAGACTATGAAAGGAAGAAACGGGCGAATTGTTGAAGCTCTACCGTTAGATAAGGTCATACCTATTCTCAAGAGCCATAAAAGCATCCGATAATGAGGTTCACTTCTTAGGATTGTCGGAAGACAAACAACTTTCACTTGTTCTACAACCCCAACTTAAAGCCCAGTTCATAAATAGCATTGGTTGTCCTGTCGAAGGGTAGTTTGCCGTAGGAATAACTTGCAAAATAGGTATCGCTGCCACTTATAGAACAAGTGAAATACGAGAACCTGTTTAGGTTAGCTTGTTTAACTAAGCCGGGTGCATTAAACTCGTTGAAGTACCTGAATGCAGCATTAAAATAAATAGGCATTGTCTTTACATCGGCCATCAATGTGCGAAAGCCCGCTTCAAACCTAAAGCGTGCAAACTGGTCTTCATTGCCTGTAAGCACTTTGCGTTCTTCATCTGCTGAAGGATTTACCATATCAATACCAAAAGTTACAATTGGCAATGATGCTCCGTACGGTTCAATTGTTCCGTCGGTGCCGGTAAGGTAGCGGATGAGGGCAAATGGATAGTCTAAAACATTCAGTTGAGCCAGGGCATTTCTATTAGAATACGCTTTGGCGCTAACCCGAAATTGGGCGCCGTAGGTAAGCTGGCTTTTTTTAAAATCCTGGCTTCCTTCCCACCCTGCCAAAGCTCCCAGTTCGTAATGATAATGGTTCTTTATGTCCATCGCCTCTGTTAACTCGTTCCATAAGGGTGAGTTTACCAGTTCGTCTTCATCGTCAATCGCAACGAGTTTTTGGTTGATAGCATTCAGTGATGCTGTTATTTCAGCTGATGATTTATTAACTGTACCTCCTGCAAAACCATAACGGCCAAAGCTAATTTTTGCTTGTTGGAAATCTAAAGGATTCAGCTCTTTCTTGAAAGCGACGTTGCCTTCGGCCATTAGCTTTGCAAGAAAACCACTTCGTTCATAATCTGTATTCTTCTTACGATTAATGTCATAGTTCCAATTATAGCCGAGGCCTAAAGATGTTTTATTGCTGTCGTTCGCCTGGAAGGTTTTGAACTGGATATTCAAGTTCTTTAAGACCTGCCTGCTGTCCTTTTCCCTCAGGTTGTTATATACTCTTCCCCAAAGGTTATTGTACATAACAGGATCATTTAGAATAAGGTTCGCTACATCTTTAAATTTAGTACCTTCTAAAAACGGTGTGAATAGTCCAAGTTTATCTTTCAAACTTTCAAGGCTTGTAACTCTTGCTGTGTCTTGTGCGTGAAGTCTTCCTATTACAAGTGCCATTACAAAAAAACATATTACTCTCTTCATAGCATGGGTTTAAAATTCATAATCTTTATCGACCTGCTCAGCAAGTTCTGCCATTGTTTTTTCCTTATCTATAAGAATGTTTGTTATGTCGGTAAAAGCCTTATCTCTGTCAACTCCGGCTTCGTATTTTGCCCGGTATGTATTTTTGAATACAATATCAAGAAAGTCGGCGATTCCCTCTGCTTCAAACTTAAGTTCAGGATCAGTGAGTGTGGGGTTATAAAAGAGCAATTCTTTCATTTTAAGATCGCCGGCTTTTTTAAAAGTCTTTCTATGTTGTCTCATTATAAACAATGTGCTCCAAACATTGACGCACGATAAATTGTTAGTCTTCCACTCGGCCATGATGATTGTATTTTTTAAGAATGCACTTTGAATAAGACTACAAATTCGAACATAGATTTCACAATGTCAATAGCATGAGAATAATAAACTTTGTGCAAGTTCTTTTTTGTGGGAGGAGATGAGAAGTTTGGAGATACTATGGCTGTAAGGTTTGGATGAAGTGCGAACGAATTGTACAAGTGAGTGACACAACGATGCAAGGTTGAAAAACCAATGCTTGCAACAAAAGAAAAGAATAACAGAAGCCTAAAATATTTCAGGAAACTTGATGGTACTATAAATGCAATAAAAGAACTGGAAGTGTTTGCAATAGAAGCAACTATTTTTTACTCGTAAACCCTTAAATAGGGTATTTTTATTTTTTTAAATATCTTTTGGGAATGACAGACCTATTGAATGCTGGCGAAGTGATTGGGGAACATAACCTAACCAAGTTGTTTGCGCAGGCACCAGCACCTATTGCTATCTACAAAGGAAGAGAATTGAGGTATGTTTTCTTAAATGATGCCTACTCCCGGATTTTTAATTACCGAGATATTTTGGGAAAGACGGTAAAAGAAGCTTTTCCTGAGTTGGAGGGCCAGCCTTACTATGGAATACTTCAGGGAGTTTTTGATACAGGTACCCCCTTTTACGGAAATGAAATACCGGCTTTAGTTGACATAAACAATGACGGCAATTTAGCTACTCGCTATTACAACCTTGTTTACACACCATATAGGAATGATTTAGGTGTAATAGAGGGTGTTATGGTTTTTGGACATGATGTAACTGACAACGTGGAAGCAAGGACAAAGGAAAGGGAAAGTGATCTTAGGTTTAGGAGTATTGTAGAACAGTCAGTAGACCCTATTCTTATTTTGAAAGGGGAAGATATGGTTTTAGACGTGGCTAATAATGCCCTTTTTAGTTTATGGGGTGTAGGCAAGGAAGCACTTGGTAAGCCTTTTTTAGAAATCTTGCCTGAAATGAAGGACCAGGAATTTATGAACCTGCTGCTGGATGTTTATCGTAATGGTACGACACATAATGGGTATGAAACGCCAGTGAATTTTGTAAGGGCTAATGGAGATATTGAGACCCGCTACATGAATTTTATTTACCAGCCTTACTACGAGATTGACAGGAGAATAAGCGGTGTTTTAGTGCTAGCCACTGACGTATCGGAACAAGTGCTGGCAAAACAAAGACTGAACAGAAGCGAAACTAACTTTCGCAATATGATAATACAGGCCCCTGTGGCTATGTGTGTGCTTAAGGGCGCTGACTTTATTGTAGAAATCGCAAACCTGCCAATGTATGAATTGTGGGGCAAACCAGAGGAACAATTACTAGGCAAACCGATTTTTGAAGGACTGCATGAAGCAAAAGGCCAGGGACTTGAGCAACTGCTGTATAATGTTTATACTACGGGAACACGCTTTGTAGCTAATGAACTCGCAGTACAATTACCGCGCAATGAAGGGATAGAAACCTTATATCTGAATTTTGTTTATGAAGCTTTTCATGATGGTGACGGTGCTATTACAGGTATTATAGCTGTTGGTACCGACGTAACAGAGCAAGTACTTTCCAGGCAAAAAGTTGAAGTTGCAGAAGAGAACGTGAGGCTTGCTGTGGAGTCGGCAGACCTGGGAACTTATGAGATTAACTTCCTTACCAACGAAGCTTTTACCTCCGATCGTTTTAACGCGATTTGGGGCTTTAACCATTCCACCACGAGCCTCTCAGAGTATGCTTCTATCATTCATCCTGACGATCTTGTAATACGGGAAAGGGCACACAACGAATCGAAGAAAACAGGTTCCCTTAATTATGACGCAAGAATAATACGCAAAGATGGTGCGTTGCGGTGGATAAAGGTAAATGGAAAGATGTTGTATGACCGTTATGGCGCGCCCCAGCGCTTATTAGGTGTTGTGCAGGACATAACGGAACAAAAACTTTTTGCTGAAGAACTTGCGAATAAAGTGGAAGAAAGAACAACAGCATTGCAGGAAGCCAATCAAAGGTTGGAGCGATCTAACGAGGAACTTGAACAGTTTGCCTATGTTACTTCTCATGACCTCCAAGAGCCACTACGAAAAATTCAGCTTTTCAGTAGCCTCATCCTCGATCAGCCCGATGAAAAGGAACATGTAAAAAAGTATCTTGAAAAAGTAAGCGCCTCTGCAAGCCGTATGGCAGGATTAATAAGAGACCTCCTTGATTATTCACGCCTTTCGCAAACGAACCTCCAGTTTCAGCAAACAGATCTTAACGCTATACTTGAAAATGTTCTTATTGACTTCGAGGTATTAATAAGCCAGAAGAAAGCAACGTTTAAAAAAGATCACCTGCCCACCATTGATGCAATTTCTTTACAAATGAACCAGTTGCTCTTTAACCTGATTGGCAACGCACTAAAATTTACAAAACGAAATACCCTTCCGGTTATAACTATTACTGCGGGCAAACTTACAGTAGACAGGAAAAAAGAATTTCGCGAACTACACCAGCACAAAGAGTATTATGAAATAAAGGTGAGCGACAATGGCATTGGTTTTAACCAGGAGTATGCTGATCGGATATTTACAATATTCCAAACCCTTAATGAGAAAAGTTCTTACGGTGGCTACGGCATAGGCCTAGCTCTTTGTCGAAAAATTGTAACTACACATGCTGGGGTTCTTTATGCCACAGGTAATACTGATGGAGGGGCAACATTTACTTTTATCTTACCTTGTAACCAGGAATAAAAACTCCAATAAAAATGACAGATTTACTAAGCCCGGAAACTGAAGAGAAAAGAATTGAGACCCTAAAAAAGTTTGATATCCTCGACACACCGGCAGATGGCACTTTCGATAGTATCACTCAATTAGCCTCTGCCATTTTTAAAGTTCCTATTGCGATTATTAGTCTTGTTGATACAGATCGAATTTGGTTTAAATCTCATTACGGTTTACCTGTAAATCAAATACATCGTTCTGCTGGTTTATGTGCTTCAGCAATATTATCAACCGATCCCTATATTGTTGAAAATGCAATTGATGATCCCCGCACCTTGGCAAATCCATTGGTGGCCGGAGAATTTGGTCTGCGATTTTATGCAGCAGCACCATTGCAAACCCAGGACAATTATAACTTAGGTACTCTTTGTATTATCGATAAAAATCCACGCACCTTTACTGATGCGGAGAAAGAAATTCTAAAGCAACTGGCAGATGTAGTAATGCATGAAATGGAAATCCGTTTAGAGTTGCGCAACTCGGTGGCTAAGATTAAACAGTTGTCCAAAGATGTTTCTGCCCACTTAAAAAGCACAATTAAAAATATTGAGCCGTTGCCCGGCGACAAACAAAACACCCAACTGTTATCTTATTTAGACTCGTCCCGAATATTCTTAATGAATATAGAAAGCCAGTTACAACATTCGTAGTTGCAAATGTCAACAAAAGCCAAAGCCTTTGGTGGCATTTTTATTGACCAGGGATTAGAATTACTATTAAGCAGCCGTTGCGTCGCACTCTTGTACAGTAGCAGTTGTTTTAGCAATTACAAGGTTTGTTAAAAAAAGTTGAATAAACACCCCAGTGGCAAAACCGAACGGCATCCACCACAAGATAACCTTCGCCACTAAACACTTCAACTATTGTCATCTCACCTTAGCAATTTCACTATTGCTAAAAATATTGAGCGATCTTCTCAAGCTCTGTCTGAATTTCCTTCTGCTTATTTTCTCCGGCCAATAAAAAAGAATTCTTTGTTGTATTCAGTTTGTCTTTAGTAATGTTTATATCGTTTGTTATTTGATTGATCTCTGCTTTTAATGCATTTATCTTTTGTGTTAATGCCTGTAGTTCCTCTGCTTTTTTTTGTATCAGCAATTCTTTTTGCCTTACCTCTTTTTGGTATTGCTGACCATGAGCGTTTTGAAAAGCATTTAAATCACGGCCTATAATATTTAAGTACTCCTGCCCTGTTGACATCAAATTCTCTTTGGTAAGACCAGTGCTTTTCAAAACATTGTAAGCTGTTCTATACCGTATAGCTTCATCCTGTATGTCATCAATATCCACTTTACTGTCAACAAATTCTTTATAGTCTGTGCCTTGAAACATTGGGTTCTTTGCATTTGCTTCGTCGATCAATCTTTCAAAGTATTGCTCGTGCTCAGGCAACGGGCCTGCTATTGTTCCAGCCGGGGAATAAACAGGTGTTTGATTAGCCGTGACTGTATTTGCTGCACTGCCCGTAATTAAAGGGTGTGTTGCATTTGCATCAACTGGTGGAACTGCTGCCTTAGGAGGCGTAGGCGGAGCAGCAGGCTCAGTTGATGGCGGCGGTGTTACAGGTGCTGCTGCTGGTTTATTTTCTTTTCCCTTTTGCTTTTGCTGTTCGTCAAATTCAACAAAAGGAGTCAGCAACTGCTTTAAGAAACTCATTATTATAATTATTTATTAAGGCTAAGAAGAAAGCCAATAGTAAAGTTTGCATCCCAGTCAAAAACAAAGGTGTCAGTTTTTGTAGCGTCGGCAATAGCTCTATAAATGTTAAGGCCGGCTCCCATTTTTTTATCTGCCGCTTTGTAATCTTTAGGCGCTTTTAAAACTGTATATCTTTCTTCACCTTTGCGATGTTGATTAGCCAGTGTAAATGGAACGCCACCTATTATAAAGCATACATTCCGTTTGCTCTCAGGGATCTTACTGGTTTCGGTCTTCACCTTGTTGTATACATCTTCATCAGGTGTTCCTTTATCGTAATATTTTGCACCAGGCAGCTCTTGCGTTTTTAGTGAACCATCATCATCCCAGGATACTTTAGTGTTACCTGAACCAATGTCAACCATAAATGAGTTGTCTACGTAAGCAGGGGGCACGGTAGCTCTGAGTGCAAACTTTGCTTCCTGCTCAGGAGTTACATTGTTTACTACAAAGCCGATCTTCTTCAATTCATTACTAATAATTTGCGTCTTCGGTTCTTTTTGTGCACCTGATGAAATTACAAAATGCATGTTGTTTTTCGAAACACCTTTATCAAACATTGATGACAGGTATTTTTTCAATCCTGCTCTTATGTCTTCGGTTGTCGCCAGTCCTTCATAAGCCAAAGACTCACCGAAGTCTTTTGATACAATTTCCCAACGCTTTTGGGCATCCATATTTATAACAAATGAATTGAAGCCAGTAGCACCTACTTCTACAACGCCGCGTAAAGTTGGGTTTACAGGTTTTTCAGGTGTGTAGTTAAACTCCCGTGTTTCTGTGTTTGCATTGGTGGTTGTAGTTGTAGAGTTTGACGACTCGTTATTACTACCCGGCTGCGTTGTTAGCTCTGTAGAGTTTTCCTTTCTGAGTTCCGACATTCTTGGCTTGATGGCAAAGTAAGCGAGTGCCGCTATTATCAAAACAACTATAATAATACCTGCTGGTTTAAGTCTCATTTTTTATAATGTTTATGTTTTATTAGTAATAAAATTTTCGTTCCTTTTTTATCTATTTTAATGCTTGTTCAAACTTGCTTTGCTTGCTGCGTAAAGAACAAATGTACAAGAGTGCGACGCAAGAAAAGCTCCATGGTATTTCTATAGCCTTGGCTCCAAAAACTCCTTTTATGTTTTTAAAAGCACCGCTTATTTATTAGCTATTGTAATCACTACCACTCTTCCACCCTCTTCATTTGATAACAATAATTTCTTGCCATCAGTAATATCAACCATCGTGTTAATGGGTATCTCTTTGTCTTCGGTTAAGTCTTTTAACGAGGTTAGTTTTTGATTAACCAACACCCACTTGTGGTTGTGATAAGTGAAATAGCCAACGGGTACTTTTTGCGCTGCAGTCAGCTTTTCATTTCTTACAACATGCCTGTTTACATGCCACTGAAACAAGTACTGGTTGTTGTACACCATTAGCCTGTGATTCTCGGGCTTCCATACGGTTGGTTTAAACTCGTAGTACAAATCCAACACAGGCAACGTGCCTTTAATGTGTGTACCACAAAACGGGCATTTAGGTGAAGTGGTATTATCAAAAACAAACCATTTTTGGTCGCACTGCTTGTTGCTGCAGGGCTGCATTAAATCAGTCGTTTTTAATAAAGCCTGCTCCCACATGTCGGCATTGGGCCTTTGAATTGGATTGTGCAAACCGGTTATAAATGCCTGGTCGAACAACGCTTTTATGTAAGGACCTGTGACGTTGTAAGGAAGCTTCGTAACGTCGGCCCACGGTAGTGCCCACTTAGATAACTGGTCGAGCTTTGGCCTGTTGGAAGCATCGGTTGGATGTTCAATAAAAAGCGCCTTCTCACCCATCGACAATAAGTCATCCTGCTCTGTATCCAATGAATTTACTTTACCACCTTTCAACGGGTGACGATACAAGAGGTACATATAAATCATAACCGCCAACGCATGCAGGTCAGTAGTTCTGTTGGCATGCTTGCGGTCAGGATCTCTTAAGGGCAGGTGCTTGGTGGCCAACACTTCGGGTGCAATAAAATCGGCGGTACCAATCACATCAGGCGGGTATAAACCGGGTACTACCAACCCATCAATATCTATAATTGTTGCTGACTTACTTACAGGATCAACCAGCACATTTTTATACGAAAGATCAGAGTGAGCAAGACCGGCTGCATGTAGGCGTTTTAAACCTCTTGCAATCTTCACGCACACCTGGAAATAACTTAACCAGCTGCCCAACTCGCTTTCATCGAGCCTTAATGAAAATTGCTTATTTCTAAACTTTGCCGATGCGAACCACAGCCCCTGTTTCTCTTTGCCCTTAATGCCTTCGCCTGTTACATATCCTTTTTTAAAAAAGAAATTCTTGTTGTACGCAGGCACAATCAAGCCTACTTTGCCATCAACTTCTACCATATCCGTGGGCCAACAATAAAGCTCTTTAAAATAGTCGCCGCCTTCCCTGTTAAAAAAACTATCGTAATAAGTAGTCACCAATTTTTTTAAACGTTCTCTCGAATTATAATCCTGCTTGTCACGGTAAAAGGCAACCACGTAAGTTTTATCAGGACCAAAATAAACATCTTTCATTCCGCCGCGCATTGGCTCGCCATTGTCAACATACTCGTAAGTTTTACCAGTGTTGATAATTGATGGCGCCGTCTTCTTATTGGTGCGTGGCGTGTTTGAAAAATTGCTTAGATAACTCACTCTGTTTTTTTATTTTTTGTTTACAAGCATGGTAACATTCCTCGGCATCGTTGTGTCACTCTCTTGTACTTTTTGTTCTTTACGCATCGGTGTTGTTTCTACTCTTAGCCTGTTCAATTGTTGCTCAACTTCTTCTACTGTTTTTTAAGGGTATAAAAAAGCTCCTAGTTGTTCTTCAGGTGGTCGTAGGGAAGAACGGAGTAATTTGCTTTCTAATTAGTAACCTGTTTTATTTTCTTAAGCAGATTGCTTCGTCGTTCCTCCTCACAAGGACGATTTATTTCTGGCCGGCCAACTAAAAAACAATAGCTAAAGTTCTGTCATCGTGATTACCGGGGCTCCAAAAATCCATCCATTTCGAAAACTGCTCGGTGATCTCTTTGTTATCTGCACGAAGTTCCACCTTCACTCCATCTTCGTTTTTTCCGTTTAAGTCTGCTAAAAATTCCTGCCACTTTTTTATGTTGGGAAGGTTTGCTTCCACTACAAATTTAGGATCATAAATTCCGTCCGACATCATCATCAGGTAAGAGAAATCATCTATCAATCTAAAGCCAAACCTTGTTGCAAACTTTTCGTTTTGAAAGATCTCAGGCATAGTTATAAAACGTGTTCCCCCACCAAATTCTCCTACGTCTAACCAGTTCATTAAGGTAACTTCTGTCACATCTTTATTTAATATCGCGATCGGGCAATCACCTACGCCAAATGAAAGGAACGCATAGCCGCTCTTGTACTTTTTAAACAAGGTAAAGATTAAGGTGCTGTTTAAATCCTTTAAGGGAATACCTTCATTTGTCGCAAACTCATGCAGCTTCTTGTGAACCTGGAAAGCAGCTTTACCAAGGTTGTTGTACACTAAACGGTTCAGCTTCTTTTGAATGTCGTCGCCTGTACTGCTTTTGTGCTGCTCGAGCAACTCATCAAACTCAGCCATGCTTGCAATTGCATCCTGTTGCATGAAATAATCAACAATACCATTGCAGGCTATAGCAGAACCTTTTCTTGATATTTTAGCGCTTCCGGCTCCATCTGCTACAACTACTATGCTCCACCCATTTTCTACATCTTTAAAAGCAAAATCATCTTCTCTAAACGAACCAACATTTGCGTGCGAACGTCCACGTTTTGAGGACACGAGTATGTGCCGGTCGTTTATTGGCGCAAATACAGTTAGGTCATCTTCCTTCCAATGTAGATCGTTTTTATCGCTGTCTACATTCTTCCATAAGCTCTTGGGATCTGGGTTTATTATTAGCGTTATATTCTTTTCATTAAAAGGTGCATCTTCTGGCTGCCCTTCCACTTTAAACCTGAAGACCACTTTTATATCACCGCTTTGCGTTGGTACACCTGTAATTTGTTTTGTTTTCTCATCGAATAACAAACCCACTTCCTGCAAACCCTGGAACTCATAAGAGGTAATATCTTTCCAGTTGAACTTATTGAAGTCGAACCTGGTTTCATAGGATTTACCTACGGTGGCGTTTAGCACACGAACGGGTTGCTGAATAATTTCTGCTATCCTGTCTTCCAGTTTCCACTTGGCCATAAGGAGGTTCTGATTTTCGATAATTGAATTAATGGCGGCTTTGTTTTGTTCATCCTGTAAAAACTGGTCGAACAAAGGCATCCGGTTAGCAGCCACCGTTATATTATTGCTTTTGAAAAGTTGGGTCACCAGTTTTTTTACATCGCTCATTCTACACTTATTTGCTGCTCTCTACTGCATTCTTTTGAAGGGCTTAGGTTATACCCGCCGTTGGTTACACCATTGCTGAATAAAGGTGTAAAAGTACAAGTGAGTGACATAACGATGCTTAATTAAAAAACAAATGCCGGGAACTCACCTGTATTATACTTTAAAGCAAGGAGATATAATTGCGGATTGGTTAGGTCACAATATTTAACTCTGACGGTGGCGGCGGCAACTCTCCAAGACCTGTAACTTCTTTACCGCCGTCTTCCACTTTTGTAGAAGTAACGCCAATGGATGCGGTCACCCATGTAAAGAATTTCGCAATGCTCTGGCTGTCGGCAGTGTCAAGACTTACTACGTTCTCTGTTATTTGTTTTAAGAGGTTTGCGTCGGCACCACTTCCGGCTGCGCATGCAACGGTATAAGCAGTTTTACGCTTTTTAAACTCCTCCAGGCCACTTTGCCAGTCGTCGGTAGGAATACCGTCGGTCATTATAAAGACAAGGGGTTTCCAGTCGCCCTTTTGCTCGGCCGTGGTTTTGGCAACTTCATTATCGATACAGGTTGAAACAACTTTTAAAGCATCGCCAAGGCAGGTTGTGCCGGTTGCTTTAATATCTACCATTTGGAATGACGCTAGATCGGTTAGCGGGACGACTTGCTTCGCCACACTGTCGAATGTGATGATGCTAATAAAAGCCGTTTCAATAGCTTGTGGATTTTGGCGTAATGAACTAATCATAACCTGCACACCATTTTTTACAGCTTCGATAGGCTCGCCTGTCATGGAACCGGAGGTGTCTAATAACAAGTAAACGGGTAATCTTCTCATTTGTATAACTATTTAGAATTGATGTTGGAATAACATTTAGTGAAGGGAGTATGCAAAACCTGCGCCGGAGTAAGAATTGAACCAAACGCCGGGCTTCAAATTCTACCACCAGGTAAATTGAATTACCAACCGTACAAGTGTGCGACGCAACGATGCTTAATATTTATTCTATTGCTAAGTACAAAAAATATATGTTTTAAAAAATGAAAGATGCCGGTCTACTCTAATTCTATCACTACATCATCTTGTGCTACTAATACGCCTTCATGCAAAACAATTGATTTTATTTTGCCGGATGCCGATGCCACTATTGTCGATTCCATTTTCATGGCCTCGATTGTAAAAAGTGGATCATTCTTTTCGATAGTAGCTCCCGCCTTTACCAGGACATTAGATAGTCGTCCTTGGAGCGGCGCTCCAATTTCTTTTGCCGAGCTTACTTTTCGATTTGATTTTTTTACACTTTTGTAGCTTTTGTCATTTACATCAATTGACCGTGTTTGCCCGTTCAGCTTGAAGAAGACATGCTTAATGCCGTACTCATCTGTTTCGCTCATGTACATCATTTTAGCAAGAATGCTTTTGCCGGGAGCCAGCTCAATTAACGCTTCTTCATTTGCTTTTAGTCCGAAGAAAAACACGGGTGTTGGAATGTAGTAAACATTGCCATATTCAATTTTATGAGTGTGGTATTCATCAAACACCTTGGGGTAAAACAGGTAAGAAAGCAGGTCTAAAAAAGTATACTGCTTGCCGTATTTTTCCTGGAATTGCTCAAAGGCGGAATCGAAATCAATTGGTTTTAAATGTGCATTAGGACGGTCTGAATATGATTTTTAATTCT
>JAQBNN010000141.1 GCA_028288505.1 Segetibacter sp.
AATAAAATATAATTTGCCTCTATGAAACGATTACTTCTCAGCCTGCTAATAGTAACGCCATCCTTTACTTTCAGCCAAAGTATAGTCGGCAGTGGAAAAGCAATAGATCCTTACAAATACTCGGGTCATAAAGACCATGTTTATAAAAATGGAGCGGTCGTTACTGCTCATCCTCTGGCAAGTCTAGCAGGTGCTCAAATGCTGAAACTTGGTGGTAATGCGTTTGATGCGGCAATAGCTTCACAACTCGCTTTAGCAGTAGTTTACCCCGGAGCGGGCAATATTGGTGGAGGTGGTTTTTTGGTTGCAAGAACAAAAGATGGAAAATCTATTTCTCTTGATTACCGGGAGACAGCACCAGCAAAGGCAACGAGAGACATGTACCTCGACGCACAAGGAAATGCACAAACCAATCTTTCGCAAAACGGCCATCTTGCGTCAGGTGTTCCGGGTACTGTTTCGGGTTTGTTTGCAAGTAAGAAATACGCCAAGCTTCCACTTAAAACCCTCATTCAGCCAGCAATTGATTTAGCAGAAAAAGGTTTTGTAATAACTGCAAGAGAAGCGTCCAACCTAAACGCAACCAACGATCAATTCATAAAGTTCAATTCTTTACAACCGGTATTTGCAAAAGCTGGTTGGAAGGTAGGAGATACATTAATACAAAAGGACCTTGCAAATACTTTAAAGCGCATTAGAGACAATGGAGAGAAAGGTTTTTATGAAGGAGAAACGGCGAGGTTGATAGTTGAAGAAATGAAACGAGGAAACGGACTTATAACACTGGCAGACTTAAAGAACTATAAAACCCGTGAAAGAAAAACGCTCGAGTTTAATTACAAAGGCTATAAAATCATTAGCATGCCTCCTCCAAGCAGCGGTGGTATTTTACTTGCTCAAATGATGAAGATGGTTGAGAAATATCCTTTAAAGAGTTACGGTTTCCAAACTGTCAAAAGCGTGCAACTGATGACTGAGGCGGAAAGAAGAGCCTACGCAGATCGGGCAGAACATTTGGGCGATCCTGATTTCTGGAAGGTGCCGGTTAAAACCATGATGAGTGATGCTTACATAACTAAAAGAATGAGTGATTATGACAGTACGAAAGCCGGCAAAAGCACGAACATAAAAGCTGGTATTATAGAAAGTGAAGAAACAACACACCTAAGCATTATTGATAAGTGGGGCAATATGGTTTCGGTAACAACAACCTTGAATGGTTCTTACGGAAGCAGGACGGTTGTTGGCGATGCAGGCTTTTTGCTAAACAACGAAATGGACGATTTCAGCGTAAAACCGGGAATGCCTAATATGTACGGAGCAATTGGCGGAGAAGCTAATGCCATTGCACCCGGCAAAAGAATGCTCAGCTCTATGACACCAACGGTTGTTTTAAAGGACGGAAAACCTTTTATGGTAGTTGGTACACCTGGAGGTACTACCATCCCAACTTCAGTATACCAGACAATAATAAATATTATTGATTTTGGAATGAACGTAAGTGACGCAGTAAACAAACCAAAATTTCATCACCAATGGCTGCCAGATGAGATTTTAGTAGAACCGACATTTAAAAAAGAAGTAAGGGAAGGTTTAGAGAAAATGGGCTACAAAATCTCAGATAGGAACGCTATCGGGCGTGTTGAATTAATACTTATTAAAAAAGGAATGTTTGAGACAGCGGCCGATAAACGCGGAGATGATTCTGTGGCAGGTTACTAACAACAAGACATAGAAAAAGCTGACCGGGGAAATACAAGTACAAGTGAGTGACACAACGATGTTGAGGTTATATTGAATGTCTGACATCAACTCTTTACCCTGCATTACTTTTTCTCCTGCAGCCTGTTTAGCTCTTGCCTGATTTTACCAAAGCTATCCAGCATTGCGGCGTTCTGTTTTCGTAAACTATCCATCATATTTTTTTGCAGGTCTTCCAGTTTCATAGCCATGCGACCCTCAGGCGAAGAGTCTCTACCGCAAGCAGCCAGAAGAGTGCTTCCAATAATTATAATAATGCAGCAAGCCTTTTTAAAATTTAGCATAAATAGTTAGTTTACAGGTTTGAGCATTTCTAAAGTTCGTTTATATACCACTATAAATAGGAACAATCTTTAATTCTAATAAAGATGTTGTACACAAAGAATTATCAACAATCAGATTTCAAGAAGTTTTTTGTAGTATTGCTAATATTATTAGCAAAAGGAGAAAAATCATGGCTACGTTAACTATAAATTGCCCAAGCTGCCAGTACAAATTTGAACCCGGCGACGCTTTTATGAAAGATTTCGAGTTGCAGGCGAGGCAAAAAATGGCGGCTGAATGGCAAAAATTAAAGGCAGAAGTTGATAAGGATAAGCAGTCGATTCAACAACAAAAAGAACTGTTACAAAAACAGCAGGAAGAGCAGGAACAACAAGTGCAACAGCGGCTGCAGGTAGAAAAGCAAAAGCTTCAGCAGGAGTTGCAAAACTCGATAAGAAAATCGGTGCAAAGCGACTTTGAGAACCAACTGAAGATGCTGGAGCAATCGTGCAGCGACAACGAGAAAAAATTAAAGGAAGCGCGGCAAAAAGAACTGGAGTTTTTACAAAAAGAACAACAACTAAAAAACCGGGAAGCTGAATTGGAACTTGACCTGCAAAAGCAGTTGATCGTAGAGAGAGAAAAGCTTTCGCACGAAATAAGGGAAGTAGAAAACCAAAAATTCCAGCAACAGGAACAGGAGTTTAAACTGAAACTTGCCGAAAAGGAAAAACAACTGGAAGACCAGAAGAAGCTGGCCGATGAAATGCGCCGCAAAGCCGAACAAGGCAGCATGCAATTACAAGGTGAAGTGCAGGAGTTGATGCTTGAAGAAATATTAAGAAGCGTGTTTCCTTTCGACAATATAATTCCTGTTGGAAAAGGCGTACGCGGCGCAGATTGTATGCAGGTAGTTTGCAATCCTTTCGGCCAGCAATGCGGCAAAATAATTTACGAAAGCAAGCGCACAAAAGACTTCAGTAACGATTGGATAGATAAGTTGAAAGCCGACATGCGATCCCAGGGCGCTGACATTGCCGTGATCGTAACCCACGCCTTTCCTAAAGACATGGAAAGGTTTGGCGAAAAAGACGGCGTGTACGTGTGCAGCTTTACCGAGGTAAGAAGCCTTGCTACCGTTTTGCGTACGAGTATTTTGAAAGTATTTGCACTCACGAAAACCCAGGAGAACAAGGGCGATAAAATGCACATGCTCTACGATTACCTAACGAGTAATGAGTTTGCCGAACAATGGAAAGCGATTCGCGAAGGGTTTATGAGCATGCGTATGAGCATACAGAAAGAAAGAGACGCAATGGAGAAATTGTGGAAGTCGAGAGAAAAGCAATTGGAAAAAGTAATGTTGAATGCTGCGCATATACGTGGTTCAATTGAAGGCATTGCAGGGGCTGATGCTGTGAACTTGAGCCTAGTTGAAGAAACAGATACGTTATTGCTCGGGTAACTCCTCGTGCTTTATAATATTTTTTTGATGCCGCCTCAAGTTTTTCATGGCGGCATCGTTGTGTCACTCACTTGTACTTTTTGTACTTTATTAATCTCTACGAAGGTTTAAGCCTGGTCGTTTCATCAATCTTTCAAAATTAGAATAACATGGCTAGGTATTTGGGAACTTTTATAGCTAGGAAAAAAGAGGGTCTGTAGCAAGCCAAACCAAACTAACCTCTTCGAAAAGTTTAAAAGACAACTGTAAGTGTTGCTGCAAATCATCTTTTAAAAAAGCACAGTCAATCAATCCTTCTTCAGCAAGTTCAAACGGCATTGTCCTCATCATTTCGCTAAAGTCTACCTCTCCTAATCCGTACCATTTAAACATTGCTTCTTTTGCGCTCCATAAAGTGGTAAGCAGTTTTGTTTGTAAAGCTGCCGGCTGCGCATTTACAAATCTCAGCTCGGTGGGGTGAAGAAATTTGTGCTTTATTTTATGAACCCGCTCTGTTAATTGCTCAACATCCACCCCTAGCCTGTTAGTACTGCTTACAATTGCTGCCGCGTATTTACTGCAATGAGAAATCGAAAAATGGTATTCTTCATTTGCTAAAAAAGGTTTACGGGTAGTGGCAACTTCAATATGGTGGTAAGGAAAATCGGGAAATAAGTGAACTAGTAGATAACGACCCGCCAGGTGCTGTAATCTTTTATGTGGATGCGTAATAGATGATTGCACAGGTACTGCTGTTGTAAAGAATTCTTCGTTCTCCTCAATCTTCCAAACGGCCAGTTTAGTTGTGTGGTTAATATTTTGTTGATAAAACAGCGGCACTTTTTAGTTTTGTGATTATAGATTGCAGAGTTATAATTAAAAATGAGAATTGTAAAATGAAATAATCGCTGCAAATTGGGGGATGAAAGATTGAGTGACTGAGGAATTGAAGGAATGAATAAGTAGAAAGTGCTGGCTTATAAAAGTGTTTCACTTTTGTTGACGGAAGAGATACAAGTACAAGTGAGTGACACAACGAAGTTTAATCGGAGGTAAATGCTGGTTAAGAAAAACTTTCAACCTGGTAAACCGGATTGACAAATTAGCAGGAAAAAACAAGCGATTTAAAAATTTTCATTTTACATTTTGCCTTTTACATTTTCAACGCCATAAACAAAGAATTATGATTTTATCGGACTCGCTGATTTTTGAAGAGATGGAAAAAGGAACCATTAAAATAGAACCTTACGATAGAGAATGTGTGGGTAGCAATAGCTACGATGTGCATTTGGGGAAATGGCTGGCCACCTATAAAGAACACATTTTAGATGCCAAAAAGCATAACCAGATTGAGTATTTTGAAATACCTGAAGACGGCTTTGTGCTATACCCACATATATTTTACCTGGGAGTAACCGAAGAATATACGGAGACCCATGCCCACGTTCCGTTCCTTGAAGGGAAGTCTTCAACGGGAAGATTAGGGATTGACATACACGCAACGGCCGGTAAAGGAGATGTGGGTTTTTGTGGCCACTGGACACTGGAGATTTCGGTAAAACAACCAGTGAAAGTGTACAAGGGAATGCCTATCGGGCAACTGATTTACTTCCCGGTGGAAGGTGAAATTAGGGTGAAATACAACCAGAAGAAGAACGCCAAATACAGTGGGCAGCCTGACAAGCCTATTGAAAGTATGATGTGGAAGAATAGTTTTTAAATTTATAAAGCCATCGCCCGGGATGGCTTTATAATTAGATGCGTCCGAATTTTTTGTAGTAAGCCACCAACAAACCTACCACCTCGTTATAGCTTTTAAGCCCGCTCGTTTGTTGATTTGCCTTTAAGTACTGGTCGTAGAAAACTTTAATAACAGGTTCAACGGGATTTCGGCTTTTCGCCAGGTAAGCCCTTAGCTCACTTATATCTTTTCGCACCATAGTATCCAACTGCCTGATATTATTTCTTGCGGCACTGCTATCCAGGATAAATAATTCGCGGTTGGCATAATTAAAAAGATCGAAATAGGCGGAGTAATGAAATAGTGGTTCGGTTGAGTTAGTTGCGGCTAGGTAACCAACGAAACTGGCTTCACTTTCATCTGCATAACCTAGCTGGTGTGCTACTTCGTGGCAGGTCACATACGGAACAAGGAAGCGGGGCTGGGTGAGGTTGAGCTGCGATTCGCCTGTAAAGGGATTGTAGTACCCAAGGAAGCCCACATAACTCCCCATCCTTCCATAATAGGAGCGTTTTATACTTTCCTGGTCATACTTAAAAAACGCCAGTTTGTTTTTAGCATTTGAATAAGCGGCAATGGCTCCTTTAAAAATGTCTTGGTACTTGGGATACCGGATATTCTCACCTAAGCTCTTTCTTTCGGTATTAAGTTTAGTTATTAGTAAACCTGTAATTTGTTGTAAGTCCTGTAGCGTATGCTCACTTGACTTTAGTTGCAATTGGTGCTCGATGCCCAGACGATTATAATTTAAACCCCAGGAAAGATTAAAATAGATGTAGACAAAAGAGGCGACGATAAAAGATTTATAGGACACCCTTTTAAAACTGCCAGCAGTTACTTGCCTCTTAATTAGCTTCCTAACAACCTTCACGGACTTAATAATTAACCAGCCTCCTGCAACTGCATAAAGTATGTCGCCTACACTAAAGGGCAGCCAGCCCCACAAGAAGCGGTAAAAAATTGCTATAAGGGGATAAAAAGCGGTACTGTAATAGTTTTCTATCCAAAGAGGGAACAAAGAGGCGCTTTTTATTAGCACAATTAGTAAAAGAATGACTCCAATAATAATTTTCTTTTTTAAAGACAATCTCGTTCTATCAATCATAAGTTGCTGCTGAAGATAACATTTGGCGATAATTAAGCCTTCAAAAAACAAACCAATATGCAATAATTAGTTTTTTTGCTAAACATTAAGGACTTTTACAACCTTTGTGTTAGGACTACACTTGCTATTTCGGTAGTTTTTCTTACTTTTGCCACCCCTAAAAAGAGATTAATGAGCCAGCGGAGAGAATTTGAGATTGCTTTTGTGGGACTGAAGCCTGGGGAGCATGAGTTTTCTTATGTGATAACAGATGCGTTCTTTGAACCTTTTCAACAGCAGGATTTTACTAATTGCAATTCAAAAGTAAACCTGAAGCTGGACAAAAAAAGCGGCTTCATGCTGCTGAAGTTTGATGTTGACGGAAAGGTAGAAGTGATGTGCGACAGGTGTGGAAATAATTTACCGCTGCAACTCTGGGATGAATTTAACCTGGTAGTAAAGATGGTAGACGAACCCGCAGTGATGAACGAACAGGAGGAAGATCCGGATGTATATTATATAAGCAAGGGCGAAAGTCACTTGCATATTGCTGAGTGGATTTACGAGTTTATCAACCTTAGCATACCAATGCAAAAGATGTGTAAGGATGATGAAATCGGTGGTCCGCAGTGTAATACCGAGGTTTTGGAAAAATTAAAGAAGATGGAAGAAGAGGCGCAAGGCAATTCTAACTCCATCTGGAAGGGTCTAGATAAGTTTAAAGATTTACAATAACATTTTTGATATTTAAAATTTGAGTTATGCCTAATCCTAAAAGGAGACATTCGCAACAACGCAGTGCAAAAAGAAGAACACACTATAAAGCTGAAGCTGTTACTTTAAGTAAAGATTCTACTACCGGTGAATTACACGTACGTCATCGTGCGCATGTAAGCGAAGGAAAATTGTTCTACAAAGGAAAGCTGGTTGCTGAAAAAGCACCATTAAAAGCCTAATAAGAGATACAGTTCATAAAAAAATTATTCATACCCCAAAAGGGATGGATAATTTTTTTATTGTGTAAACCCTGCTTGTTTTGCTGCTTATATTTGCCAATACACACCTGCTTAGTATTTCATCAATAGAAAAATAGCCGCCGGATATGAACATTGGATTAGACATGATGGGAGGAGATTTTGCCCCGTTAGAAGCGGTTAAAGGTTTACAATCTTACTTGTCAACATCAGATGAACCGGTTAACTTATTTTGCATTGGTGACCAAGCACAGGTAAAGGTATTATTGGCAGAACATGGCCTTACTAGGCCTAACCTTATCACAGTTCATGCTCCCGAAGTTATCGGCATGAACGAGCATCCAACGAAAGCCCTAAAGGAGAAACAACAATCTTCTATCGCCGTAGGTTTTTACATGCTTGCTAAAGGAAATATTGATGCATTTATAAGTGCAGGCAATACAGGCGCTATGCTTGTAGGCGCTCTTTACAGCATTAAAGCTATCGAAGGTGTGCAGCGTCCAACAATCTCTACGGTTGTTCCCAAGCTAAAAGGAGGCACCGGCTTATTGCTCGATGTAGGTTTAAATGCTGATTGCAAACCAGAACATCTAAATCAATTTGCCACGCTAGGAAGCCTTTATGCCCAGTACATTTTAGGTATAGAAGACCCAAAGGTTGGATTGCTAAACGTTGGCGAAGAAGAAGGCAAAGGAAACCTTCTTGCCCAAAGCACGTATCCTCTTCTTAAAGAAAATTCACGCATTAATTTCATTGGCAATATCGAAGGTCGCGACTTGTTTTTTGATAAGGCCGACGTAGTAATATGCGAAGGCTTTACCGGCAACATCATCCTCAAACTAGCCGAAAGCTTTTACGACATTGCGCACCAACGTAACTTACACGAAGACATTTACCTAAGCCGTTTTCATTACGAAAATTATGGCGGCACGCCCGTACTTGGTGTGGCTAAACCTGTAATCATTGGTCATGGTATTAGCAATGGCAAAGCTTTTAGCAACATGATTTCTCTCGCACAAAAAATGATCTCTTCTAATCTTTGCGAAAAAATACAGGAAAGCTTCAAAGGATAGTCGCTATATTTTATCTTTCTTTTTTGGTTACCTGCACTAGTTTTTCATAGCATCATCGTTGTGTCACTCACTTGTACCGCAAATCACTTTGCAACAGTCCACCATTTATACTTGGGCAATTATTCAACAGTCTATACTTCAAGTACCATAGCCTAGCTAAACAAGCTATTAAACAAAAAGCAACTTCTCCTTTCATTCCATCATAATTTAAAAGTGGTTAAGTACATTGCACCAAACTGCTTAAAATAATTAAATGGACGAAAAACATCCCGCCCTCATTACTAACGATGCTGTTGTATTAGGAATATTACTTGCTATACTTGCCGGCATCTTCATTTCGTCCGGTTCAAAAAAACCTTTCTGGACAAAATTTTACGGTGTTGTACCCAGCATTCTGCTTTGTTACTTCATACCCGCCATACTTAATACTTTCAATATTATTTCCGGAGAACAATCACAGCTTTACCCCGTAGCATCTAGGTATTTTCTTCCTGCAAGTCTTATCCTTTTAACCATGGGTGTTGACATTGCTGCGTTAAAAAAATTAGGAGGCAAATCGCTCATCATGTTCTTCTCAGCGTCAATTGGTGTAATGATAGGCGGTCCTTTAGTCCTGTTACTTGTTGGTTCAATTTACCCTGATGTTTTAATGTATAACAACGAAGAAGTTTGGCGAGGCCTTGCCACTATTGCCGGAAGTTGGATTGGCGGCGGAGCAAACCAGGCAGCTATGCTGGAAGTTTTTGGAGCAAGCAAAAGTCTGTTCGGTCAAATGGTAGCCATCGATGTGTTGGTTTCTTACCTGTGGATGGGGCTTCTGTTATACGGCGCAAAACACAACGCCAGAATCAACAGGTGGTTGAAGGCCGATACCAGTGCTATCACTATGCTCGAAAAGAAAATGGAGGAGTTGGACTTGACAACTGAAAAGAAAAAAACAGGAACCCGCGAATGGATTATTCTACTCGGCATTGCTTTCGGCTTAACTGGCCTTTCTCATTTTGCCGCTGATATTATCGGTCCATTTTTTACGCTTCATTTCCCCGGGTCAGCAAAGTATTCGTTGACCAGTTCGTTTTTCTGGCTTGTTAGTATCGCTACTTTATTAGGGCTTGGTCTATCGTTTACGAAAGTTAGAAAAATGGAAGCTTATGGAGCTTCCGATATGGGAAGCGTATTCCTTTACTTCCTTGTTGCATGTATTGGCATGAACATGAACATAAAAGCGCTGCTCGATAATCCTACGCTCTTTTTCGTTGGTGCACTTTGGATAACAGTTCACGTAATAGTTTTGCTTATAGTAGCCAAGATTATAAAAGCGCCTTACTTTTTTGTTGCAGTAGGTAGCCAGGCAAATATTGGCGGACCTGCTTCGGCACCTATTGTTGCTGCAGCCTTTAATAAATACCTTGCACCAGTTGGTGTTTTACTGGCTGTGCTTGGTTATGCCGTTGGCACTTATGCTGCGTACATTTGTGGTTTGGGAATGCAGTATGTAACTGAGATGTTACGATAATTGTAATCAGAACCTACTGCTGCTATTTTTTACAAGAAAGTACAAGAGTGCGACGCAAGAATGCTTAATAGATGAACACAGCTTAGGACAAAAAAAACCTGCTGATAAAATCAGCAGGTCGTAAAAATGTTTGGAGAACTTATTAAGACGGCTCTTTTGTCCGCTCCTCTACGGCAACAAGATCGGCGAGATCAACGTTCATGGGAAGCATTCCAATTTGCACGATGGCACGTTTACCACGGATCTCCTTTACCTCACCCACCTGGTAGTTACGCTTCAATTTCACCTTCATCCCAACTTCAATATCAGCAGCAACTTCGGTGTATCTGCCTTCAATTTTTTTAGCTACTTTATTTGTTGCGACGTCTTTTTTCTTGAATAACAAATTCTGCATTTGTTTTACCAGCTCGTCTTTGTCTTCTGTTTTACGCCACTCCAACACAATGTGTTTTAGCTTACGTTCGCTGTCTTTCAGCTCAGTGATCCTGTCTTCTGTTATCTTGTTTTGTAGCTTAAGCTTTTCTACTTCCTGGCGGTGGCGCTCTTTGTCAAGCACATGATTCATTTCCTTTTTCAGGCGCTCATTTTCTTGTAAAAGTTTACTTAGTTCTTGCTCCTTCTTCTGAACCTCACGAAGATCTTGTTCTGTCCGGTTGAGTAATTTATCGAGGCTAAAATGATCTTCATCAATAAGCTTCCTTGCCTTTTTAATTAAATGCTTGGGAAGGCCGATACGTTCAGCAATTGAAAAAGTATAACTACTGCCGGGCTTGCCGATGATGAGCTTGTATAAAGGTTGCAGATTCTCTTCATCGAACTCCATAGCCCCGTTTATAATGCCTGGCACTTTGTTGGCCATCACCTTTAGGTTTAGGTAGTGCGTGGTAACAATACCAAATGAATGTTTGAAGGCAAGTTCTTCCATAATAACTTCAGCAAAGGCACCACCAAGATTAGGATCGCTACCACTTCCCAACTCATCAATGAAGAATAGCGTTTTACCATTTGCCATTTCCATAAAATGCTTCATGTTCTTTAGATGGCTGCTGTAAGTACTCAATTCAAATTCCAAACTTTGAGTATCACCAATATCGATCATCAGCTGCTTAAAAATACCCATAACTGAAGCAGGATGAACGGGAACCAATAAACCACTTTGCAGCATCATTTGGTTAAGACCAACTGTTTTCATGGTAACAGTTTTACCGCCAGCATTTGGTCCGCTTATTACTAATATCCTATTCTTATCGTTTAAAGTTATGTTTACGGGAATGGTACGCTTTCCACTTTTTTTGTTGTACAAGAGCAACAAGGGATGATACGCATCTCTTAGTTCAATGTGAGCCTTATCGATTACGTTTGGATACTCGCCATTCATGTCGGAAGCCAGTAAGGCTTTAGCCCTAATAAAATCATACTCACCTACAAAGGAGTGGTATGTTTGAAGCAGTTCAGCATGTACAGAGAGATCGGCCGTTAACTTTCTAAGTATTCTTTGAATTTCTTTGCGCTCCTCATTTTCCAGGCTGAAGATGTCGTTGTTTAATTCTATAGTTTCTTCAGGTTCTATGTAGGCAGTTTTCCTTGTATCACTTTCGCCATGAAGTATACCTTTTACCTGACGCTTATGTTCTGCAAAAACAGCCACTACCCTTCTGCCATTGCTAAAGCTTTCATCGATGTCTGTTGTATAGCCAAGCTTCGATAATCTTGCAATTGCTTTTTCAAACATTCTTCTTAGCTCGTTGCGCTTTTTAAACAAGCTCAACCTGATCTTTTGCAATTCTTCCGAAGCATTGTCTTTTACTGCGCCATATTCGTCAAGCACCTCGTCCATCAATTCGAGGATAGCCTTTTCGTAATACGAGTTTTCAATAACGTTAGCTAAGGCAGCATAAGCTGATCTTCTTTCGTTATCGAACCAGCGAAAAATGGATTGGATGCTGAGGGTAAGTTTTCGAAGTGCCACAAACTGGTCGCCACCAAGTACGGCACCTGGAATAGAAAGAAGCTTTATATCTTTTTGAAGATTGAGGACATAGTCGTTAGGAAAATGTTGGCTGGTAACAAGTAGTTGCTTGTATTCGAACGATTGCTTTAGTTCTAATTCAATAAACTCTTTTTTAGTATGTATGCGAAGTTCCGATGCTTTGCTTTTAGCAAACTCACTTTTACAATGTAGTACTAACTGGTCTTTTACCTTTTCAAATTCTAATTGTACCGATGCCGATTCCGGGAATACTTTCATACCGTCTATTGCCCCTATAATTTATTTTGGAGGTCAAAAATACGAAGTATAAGCTGTTTCAATATGTTAAGTTGACATCAGTTACATGTATTTCTTTACAAAGAATTGCCTGCTTTTGCAGGTACAACCTGTAATTCTTTCCATGGAGTTGAGCCGTCTATCTCCCTTTTGAAGATAAAACTGCTGCTTTGCTGGATGACTATCTCAGCGGTGGTGAAGATCTTACAACCTTCGAGCAAGTGACCCGCAATTGTTTTACCGGTACTATCACTAATACTTAAATGTATGTGAGAACCATTTGTAGACAATGTTCCTACAAGGCTCACTATTTCAAAATGTCCCTTTGCAGAATCTCCTGATGGTTTGTTAGCAAAACGTATATTATAATCAGTAAGGCTGCCTACGCATGTAACAATCCAGCCTGCTTCTATTTTCTTTTCTGTTACAAATTTTTCTAGTGCAACCTTAAGATCATCGCCCGGTAATAATCTTATTGCATACGTTTTACTTTCCCCATTTTTCATAATAGTATGTTTACTTGTATTACATGCGCTTAAAATTAATAACACCCATAATCCTAAAACATATTTCTTCATAACGCTGGTAAATTAAGAACTTGCAAAAAATGTTTAAGACAAATGTCACTTTGCATAATTTTAACGGCGGCCCTTTAAACTTTATGACTTCTGTTTGCGTAAGTATATTGAATTTTGCTTTTGTAATAAAGCTGCATAAAATATGAATGCTATGATTGGTATGTCAATGCTCTTAAGTATCACTTTATTGTCTTGCGGACAATCAGAATCATTTCCTTTACAAACAGCTAATTTAAACAATCATATGACGAATACAAAAACAGACACTGTAACTTTGGGGGCCGGTTGCTTCTGGTGTGTTGAAGCAGTTTTTCAACAATTAAACGGGGTTTTAAAAGTTACAAGCGGCTATAGCGGCGGCCATGTTGCAAACCCTACTTACGAACAGGTTTGCGAAAAAAATACCGGTCATGTTGAGGTTACACAAGTTGTATACGATCCTACAAAAATAACTTTCGACGAACTACTTGAAGTGTTTTGGAAAACTCATGACCCCACCACAGTTGACCAACAGGGAAACGATAAAGGCCCGCAGTATCGCAGTGCTATTTTTTACAATAGCAACCAACAAAAGGAAATAGCTACAAAATATAAAACAGAGCTTGACAAATCAGGTTCATGGCCAAAACCAATTGTTACCTCAATTGAGCCATTGAAAAATTTTTACGTGGCCGAAAATTACCACCAGAATTACTTCAACAGCAACCCCGATCAAATGTATTGCCGGTATGTTATACAGCCAAAGCTCGAAAAGTTTGAAAAGGTTTTTAAAGACAAACTAAAAAAGAACAAACAACAATAAATTAAAAGCCATCTTAACTGATGGCTTTTTTATGTTATAAATTTTTGTACCAAGCCAATTACTACTATTAAACCTCCGTTGCGTCGCACTCTTGTACTTTATTTCTTTATTGAACAAATTGTACAGAACATTTACCAGCCCTAATAGATTCTGTTTCAGCTACCCTTTTTTTGCTTTACTTAAAACTGCCAGTAAGCTATTGTACTGCTACTGTTAAATAGCTGAACATAGTTGTAGCAGTTGCAGTGTGCGACGCAACGGAGGTTAAATAGTAGCACAAAAGCTAAATACATAAATTCCTTTTTATCAACCATTGTTTGTGCAAGTTCTTATTTTTACCTTTTGTTATACGGTGAAATAACTACTTTTAAAACATGAAAATCAAGGGATATTTACCTCTCGCATTACTACTATTTCCTGTTTTTTCTTTTAGCCAGTTATTTAAAAATAAGACTACCTATACCCATGCCGATACATTAAGAGGAAGCATTACAGAATTTAGAAAAGGATGGGATGTACTTCAATATACTTTAAATGTGGCTGTAGATATTGAAGCCAAAGCTATAACCGGCAGTAATGAAATTCTTTATTACGAATCTCTTCCGGTAAGGCAAATGCAGATAGACTTACAGGAGCCACTGATTATCGATAGCATAGTTAACGAAGGCGGCTATAAAGTATCGTTTACAAAAGAAGGAAATGCATGGTTTGCAAGATTAAAGCCTGATGGCGCAATGATAAAGTTTTTGCCAGGTGAACGAAGGATAAAAATATTTTATCATGGAGTGCCCAAAGCAGCAAAGAGAGCACCGTGGGATGGAGGTGTTGTTTGGAAAAACGACGCCAATGGAAATCCATGGGTTGCCACTGCTTGCCAGGGATTAGGTGCAAGTGTGTGGTGGCCTTGTAAAGATCACCAAAGCGACGAGCCCGATAGAGGCATTATAATAAACATTACTGCACCTGACACATTAACCGCAGTTAGCAATGGAAGATTAAAAGGTGTTTCATCGCCCGTAAAAGGAACTAAAACATGGCAATGGCAAGTTGTAAATCCTATAAACACTTACGCTCTTGCGATGAACATTGGTAAGTATGTTTCTTGGAGCGATACAACAATGGGTGTTGCCGGTAAACTTGATATGCAATACTGGGTTTTAGATTACAACCTCGAAAAGGCTAAAACTCAATTTGCACAGGCGAAACCAATGATCCACTGCTTTGAAAACTGGTTTGGTAAGTACCCTTTTTATGAAGATGGTTATAAATTAGTTGAATCGAATTTCCTGGGCATGGAGCACCAGAGTGCTACTGCTTATGGTAACGGCTTTAAAAATGGTTACTTAGGCAGAGACTTAAGCGGAACAGGCTGGGGCGATAAGTGGGACTTCATAATCATCCATGAAAGTGGGCATGAATGGTACGGCAATAATATTACTTCAGCTGACATTGCCGATATGTGGATACACGAAGGGTTTACAAATTATAGTGAGTCCTTGTATACACAATGGCTTTTCGGCAAAAAAGCAGGAGCAGAATATTGCAGGGGACTAAGAAAAAGTATTAGTAACGACATCCCAATTATTGGTACTTATGGAGTAAACAAAGAAGGCAGTGGCGATATGTATTACAAAGCAGCTAATATGCTCCACATCATTAGACAGACAATTAACAACGATGAAATTTTTAAAGGTATGTTGCGGGAGATGAATAAGAAATACTATCACGCTACTGTTACTTCTGCACAAATGGAAGCCTTCATAAACCAATACAGCAAGATAAATTTCACTAAAGTGTTCAACCAGTATTTAAGAACCATCCAAATCCCTAAGCTAGAATATTATTTTTCGCCAAGCAAGAAAGAAATCAATTACAGGTGGACTAACAGCATAGCTAATTTTGATTTGCCCCTACAAGTTCCCAATGGCAACAGCTCTTTTAAATTAAATCCTTCAACTAAATGGCAAAAGACAAAAATTACGAATAAGAATAAAGGACTATTAAATATTGCTGAAGTA
>JAQBNN010000168.1 GCA_028288505.1 Segetibacter sp.
GGCTTTCCCTTTTAACTGCTAATGACAGTAGTTTATTAATTATTAGATTTGCGTTTATCTCTAAATGACCAAAAGTGGCTGCAAAGACAACCGCCTTTGCTCCGTCCTCGTTTCTTTGTTTACATCAACACCTGCATTAAGCAATTTTGAAACAAGTTCTTTGTATCCTCTAAAACAAACACCCATTAAAGCAGTGTTGCCGGATTGATCGTTCATTTCAACCCTTGCTCCTTTTTCCAAAAGAAAGTCAACAACATCAGGCTGATTATTATACACGGCTATAATCAAGGGGGGGAAACATTTTACATCTTCGATATTAAGTAGGCTATTATCTTGTTCATAAAATTGTTTCACCTTGTCAACATCGCCGCGCCTGCACGCTTCAAAAAAATCAGCTTCGGTAGATAGCATATTTGTTAGTTAAGAGTTAGGAATTATGAGTTATGAGTTTAGGGTTAAACTTTTTCATTTTACATTTTACGT
This sequence comes from Segetibacter sp., assembly GCA_028288505.1. Taxonomy (GTDB): domain Bacteria; phylum Bacteroidota; class Bacteroidia; order Chitinophagales; family Chitinophagaceae; genus Segetibacter. The sequence continues at coordinate 484 of JAQBNN010000168.1, forward strand.
TTTACATTCCAGCTTCCTTCTTCAACTGCCGGTCGAAAATAAAAGTGCCGAAGGGAAGAAATGCGGCTATAAAAGCAACGATGACTTTTTTAAAAGGCCACCTTCTTTGAAAATAAACAACAACTACTGCTAACATAAAAAGCACGAACAGTACTCCGTGAATCCAGCCTACAATTTTTACGGCTTCCGGCTTTCCTGCCAGGTATTTTAATGGCATTGCAATACCCATTAAAACAAGCAAGGAAATTCCTTCAAGCATTCCTATTAATCTTAGTCGTCCTATTGGTGTTTGTAACATTGTTATTATTGTTGCCCCGGCCTTAAAGGGAGAAGAGAGATAGTTTAATGTAAGGTGAGTAAAGATAAAAAAGTACAAGTGAGTGACACAACGATGTTGACAAGAGTTACAATGCTAAGTACAAAAAGAATAAAAGAACTTAAACAAAAAGGCAAACCCCGAGATTGACCTTTTTAGTAGTTTAAGAACTTATCTCTTCTTTTTGCAGCATTAGGTACGCTTTTATAAATCCATCTATTTCGCCATCCATTACAGGGCCAATGTTACCAACTTCAAAGTCGGTACGATGGTCTTTGATCATTTTGTAGGGATGGAAAACATAGCTGCGGATCTGGCTTCCCCACTCTATCTTTTTCTTGCTGGCGTTGTTGGCATTTTTAATCTCCTCACGCTTACGCATTTCCTCCTGGTGCAAGCGGCTCTTCAACATCTTCATTGCCTTCTCGCGGTTCTCACCCTGGGTACGTGCCTGTTGGCACTCAACAATAATACCCGAAGGTTTATGCGTTAAGCGAACGGCTGTCTCCACCTTGTTTACGTTCTGTCCGCCAGAGCCGCCACTTCTAAAGAAGGCCCATTCAACATCTGCCGCGCTAACTTCAATCTCAATGGTATCGTCAATAAGCGGGTAAACATAAACGCTGGCAAACGATGTGTGACGCCGCGCATTGCTATCGAAAGGCGAAATGCGAACGAGGCGATGAACACCACTTTCGGCTTTTAAAAAGCCATAAGCAAAAGGTCCATCAAATTGAAGCGTAGCACTTTTTATGCCTGCACCGTCGCCTTCCTGTAAGTCGAGCTCAGTCACTGTCCAGCCTTGCTTTTCGCCGTACATTCTATACATGCGAAGCAGCATTTCCGCCCAGTCCTGGCTCTCTGTTCCACCAGCGCCACTGTTAATTTGCACAATGCCTACCAACTCGTCTTCTGGCTGATTTAGTGTGCTTTTGAACTCAGCTTCTTCGATAGCTTTTATCGCTGCTTCATGAGCTTCCTTCACTTCGGCTTCGGTTGCTTCACCTGCTTTCCAAAATTCAAAAAGTACGGCAAAATCCTCTACTGAAGCATCTACCGCCTGGTAAAGCTTTGTCCAATATTCGCTAACCTTAATGTCTTTTAAAATGCCAGTAGCTCTTTCGTTGTCATCCCAGAAGCCTGGCGAAAGAGAGAGCTGTTTATTGTCGTTTATCTTTGCTGTCCTTTTAGCGACGTCAAAGAAACCTCCTTAGAACCAAAACCCGGTCCCTCATTTCCTTAATTTGTTCCTGTGTCATAGCGGCAAAAGTAAGGGTTTTTGAAGTTGTAAGTTGTAGGTTATAAGTTATAGGTCGTTGCCAAGAGTTTATCAGTTTTGCCTAACTTAAAACCTACAACCTATCACTTATAACCTACTAAAATAATTTCGTCTGCTGGTTATCATCTTCGTTCTCCTTCACTTCCCATTCCATCTCAACGTTCTTCGAATAATCAACCAGCTTGTTACCAATTGCTTTCCAACCCATCACTTCTACAAAATCTGCTACTTGTATTTTTTGTGTAGATGCCAAAGCACCTTTTCCTGTATGTAATATCAGCACAGGCTCTTCATCTGTTGTTACAGCTTCTACCCTGTTTTCCTTACCTTCTTTTATAAACAGGAAACGGGTTTTTAGAGTGCTCGTTTCTATCTTGAAACGCTTCACGTTGAATTGCTGTTTTTCGTTATCAAGATAAATTGCTGTGATGGCTTTTTCCGGATTAAATTTTTCAATTAAAACAATTCTTTCCGGCTCGAACCTTTGGGATAGTTCCGTATCTGTTATTTCGTAATTGCCGTCGTCGTAAATAACAAGGATTTTATCTTCTTCAAACGTGCCTAGTAACTCGCCTTTCTCTTCCGTGTTTAATCGGCCGAACTTATTATCAAACCAAAGTTTGCGACCAGACAACGTGCTTCTTCCAGCCTCTTTAAACTTAACTGTTTTAATCGAATGTTTGGTAACCTGGTTACCCTGGCTGCCGCGTCCTTTAATATCAATTTCTTCAAAGTAAAAATCAAACTCCTTCTTCTTCGCTGTAGAATTGGGACTCAGAATAATCTTTACCACTTCGGCTTCGCCATTGGCATTCGCAGAAAAATAATGCAGCTTGCTTTTCTCTCCATTCTTGGTCAGGTCATATTCTTTATCGCGGGTTATAGCCGTAACATTAAAGCGCTTGGCATAACTAACTCCACTTGTGCTATCACCGTAAATAATGTTGTAAGTAGTTCTTTCATCATTCTTCTGGAAGACATTGGCATAAATAATATCCTTGCCAACAAACGTTTTATCTGCAACGCGAACCACCTTCATCTTTCCACTCTTGGTGAATACAATAATATCATCAAGGTTGCTACATTCTCCTATCAGATCATCTTTTTTAAGTGATGTGCCTATGAACCCTTCAGCCCGGTTCATGTACACCTTTGTGTTAGCGATGGCTACAGATTTAGCGGTAATTATATCAAAGGCCCTGATCTCGGTTTTACGCTCCCTCCCTTTACCATATTTCTTCAATAGGTTCTGGAAATAAGCAACAGCAAAATCAACAATATGCTCCAGGTCGTATTGTACCTTTTGCATCTCTTCTTCCAGAGTTAGTATTTGGGCGTTTAGTTCGTCTATGTCTAGCTTATAAATGCGGCGAACCGGTTTTTCTGTAAGTTTAAGAACATCCTCTCTTGTAATAGGTCGTCTTAGCTTTTTAGTAAATGGAACAAATGCTTTTTCAATACCTAGCAAAACCTTGTCCCATGTCTCATGCTTCTTCTCAAGCTCTTTATAAATCTTCTCTTCAAAGAAGATTTTTTCTAACGAAGTATAGTGCCATTTTTCCTGTAACTCACCCAGTTTAATTTCTAATTCTCTTCTTAGTAATTGCTTGGTGTTTTCTGTTGATACAGACAGCAGTTCGTGGACAGTTACAAAGTGTGGCTTTTGCTTAATAATCACACATGCATTTGGTGAAATACTTACCTCGCAGTCCGTGAAAGCATACAATGCATCTATGGTAATATCAGGTGAAATGCCAGGAGCAAGTTCAACAATGATCTCTACATTCTTTGCTGTAGAATCTGTTACTTTTTTAATCTTAATTTTCCCCTGGTCGTTTGCCTTTACAATGCTTTCAATCAAAGTAGAAACGGTAACACCGTAAGGCACATCGCGAATAACTAAAGTCTTTTTATCCAGCTCTTCGAGCTTCGCTCTAACCCTTACCTTACCGCCTCTTTTACCAACGTTATAATTTGAAACATCTATAGTTCCGCCGGTTTGAAAATCAGGAAATATTTCAAAAGGTTTTCCTTTCAAAATTTTTATGGATGCATCAATCAGCTCGTGAAAATTATGTGGGAGTATTTTAGTTGACAAACCTACCGCAATACCTTCAGCACCATGCGCTAACAGCAACGGAAACTTCATGGGTAAAGTTACAGGCTCGTTCTTACGACCATCATAACTTAGTTGCCAATTCGTTGTCTTCGGATTGAAAGCAACTTCTAATGCAAATTTGCTTAACCTTGCTTCAATATATCGTGCCGCAGCGGCGTCGTCACCGGTTCTTACGTCGCCCCAGTTTCCTTGAGTGTCAATCATCAATTCCTTTTGACCCATGTTTACCAATGCGTCACCAATACTTGCATCACCGTGCGGATGGTATTGCATGCTCTGGCCTATAATGTTAGCCACCTTATTATAGCGGCCGTCATCCATCTCGTACATTGCATGAAGTATCCTGCGTTGTACCGGTTTCAATCCGTCTTCAACCGCTGGTACGGCACGTTCTAATATAACATACGAGGCATACTCGAGAAACCAGTTTTTATACTGTCCCGAAACACCTACTTCGTGTACTATCTGGTTAATATCCTGTTCGCTTGAGTTCGACATCCTTTGTGTTCTGTGTTCTTTTTAGGTTGTACTTAGAGTTGTATTTCTAATGATGCTAATTATCAATTTACTTTTAATACCAGCCGCAGTTTTCATGTCGTCATCGTTGCGTCGCAATCACTTTATCTGCAAATCAATTATCTTCTTTTAGGTCGTATTAAAAAAGGTTCATTAAGAGCAGCCTTTAAATATCGTTAGGCAGTTTCTTCAACGTTTGCTTCACTAACTGCTGCAATTGTGCCGGGTAACTTTACTTCAAAATCCTTCAAATTTTTCATATCTCCCTGCAATTCTATTTTACCTTCTTCAGCCAATTGTTTCAGTCTCCATAAAAGGTACGCGTCGCCGGTTGTTTCTTTTTCTTTGCTAAAAAACTGGTTCATTAATTTATTCACTCTTAGCCATGATACGGTTAGATATTTTAAAACCTGTGCATCGTAAAAGCTGTAGTCTCTTTGTACCAGTTTCTTTCCACCTTCCAATAGTCTTACACCTTTATATTCATTACATAGCTTAGTCCACTCATCAGGATCTACTTCAAATTCGCTCGGTGTTATTGGTCGTGCTAGTTTCTTAGCCTTTACAAATTCCCTTGGCTGTATTTGAAACAAATTGGTAGGATAAAAAATGTTTCCTTTCTCGTTTATAAAAGGAAGATTATTGAGGTATAAAATATAGATGCGGCCCTGGTAATCTTTCAACTGGCTCATTAGCCAATAATAGCCACTAACATCGTGTTTGTTTTGTGCTGCCCAAATCCAAACCACCTCGTCTTTATTCTCGTCTAATTTATTTATCAGCTCTTTTACTGCTTTATTATCATCTACATGTCCATCATCAGCAATACCATCATAATGACCGTCTTTCAAAATCTCTCTCCACCAGTTTTGACGATTTTCAATTCCTTCCTCGTTGTAAATATTTGCTAACGGGCCTACTGCATACTCATCTTTAATCTCAACTATCTCTCCTTCTAATGAAGGGTCAAGCTCAAAACTTTTTGCAAGTGCTGCAACGTTAGCATGTTCAAATATTATATGTATCATTGTTGAATTAAAATATTAAAGTACAAGTGTGCGACGCAACGATGCTTAATAGTAGCATGGCCGCTCGGTACAAAAACTTACTACGCAACTTCCGCAGTCACCGTCAGCGTCTCCATCACCTTTAAATCTTCTTTGGTTATCGGTTCAGCCGTTGCTTCTTCAATTGTCTGCTCCACTTCATCCACCAAATCAAGTTCAACTTTCAGGTTACCAATAATAAACTCCTGTCGTTGCATTGTGTTCTTACCCATGTAATATTCGAGCAACTGCTGTATGTGCGTTTCCGGCATTAACAACACTGGTTGAAGGCGCATTTCCTCACCGATAAAACGGGCAAACTCTCCCGGGCTGATCTCACCCAGTCCTTTGAACCTTGTGATCTCGGGTTTACCACCGAGCTTCTTAATCGCTTCCTGTTTTTCCTTTTCGTCGTAACAATAAATCGTTTCCTTTTTATCTCTTACGCGGAACAATGGCGTTTCCAAAATGTGCAGGTGGCCATTCTTTACAAGGTCAGGAAAGAACTGCAGGAAGAAGGTCATCATCAACAAACGAATGTGCATACCATCAACGTCGGCATCGGTGGCTAGTACTACGTTGTTATAACGCAGTCCTTCAAGGCCGTCTTCAATATTTAAAGCGTGCTGCAACAAGTTGAATTCCTCGTTTTCGTACACTACTTTTTTGGTAAGGCCAAAGCAGTTGAGCGGCTTACCGCGCAAGCTAAATACAGCTTGGGTATCAACATGGCGGCTTTTCGTTATCGATCCACTTGCACTATCGCCTTCCGTAATAAAAACGGTCGACTGTCTTTTCTTTTCGAGGATCTGGTCTTTGTTTTTCCCTTCAGCTTCATCGTTGAAGTGGATCTTACAATCACGCAACTTTTTGTTGTGCAGGTTTGCTTTTTTCGCTCTTTCGTTGGCTAGCTTTTTAATGCCTGCCAACTCTTTTCTTTCGCGTTCGCTTTGTTCAATTCGTTTGCGTAATGCATCAGCTGTTTGTGGATTCTTATGCAGGTAATTATCCAACTCACGGCCCAAGAATTCAACCATGAAGTTTCGCATAGTCGGCCCACCCTCAAATACATTTAATGATCCTAGTTTCGTCTTTGTCTGGCTCTCGAAAACAGGTTCCTGCACACGAACCGAGATGGCTGCACAAATGCTTCCACGAATATCAGCGGCATCATAATCCTTCTTATAAAAATCTCTAATCGTCTTTACAAAGGCCTCACGAAAAGCGAGTTGGTGTGTCCCGCCCTGTGTAGTGTATTGTCCATTCACGAACGAGTACAAATCTTCGCCGTAATCGTTATTGTGTGTCAATGCAATTTCTATATCCTCACCTTTCAAATGAATGATTGGATAGCGCACTTCATCGGCGTTGGTTTTACGATGTAGGAGATCAAGTAAACCATTCTTACTTACAAACCTTTTACCATTAAAATTGATAACTAAACCCGCATTAAGGTAGCAATAATTCCAGATTTGATTCTCTAAAAACTCGTGAATAAAATGAAAGTTTTTAAACACCGTTTCATCAGGTGAGAAGACTACCAGTGTACCGTTTGGTTCAGTAGTTTCTTTTTCTTTATGTTCCTTTACAAGCACGCCTCTTTCAAACTCCGCCAGTTTATATTTACCTTCCCTAAACGCAGTTACTTTAAAGCTCGTACTTAGAGCATTCACTGCTTTAGTACCCACACCGTTCAATCCAACACTTTTTTGGAACGCTTTGCTGTCGTACTTCGCACCGGTATTTATTTTACTTACAACGTCAACCACTTTACCTAATGGAATACCACGACCAAAGTCGCGAATAGTTACTTCGTTGTCTTTAAT
>JAQBNN010000175.1 GCA_028288505.1 Segetibacter sp.
CGGCCGCGACACTTCGCTTTGTCGTACTGATACTTTCCAACTGTTTGCCAACAGCAAGGCTTTAAGCTTTAGCTGGACACCATCTACTTATTTAAATAATCCAAACCTCAAAGCACCGGTAACAAGGCCCGATACAAGTATTACATATTACGTTACCGCCAACCTTGGTAAGTGCCAGGATAAGGACACTATTAATTTAAAAGTTACCCCTTACCCAAAGGCAAATGCTGGACGTGACACTAGTATTTGCTTCCAGACCAGCGGCCAGCTTAACGGGATAATTGTTGGCTCTTCTTTTAATTGGTCACCTACCTCCACCCTGCAAAATCCTAACACGCTTAATCCACTTGCAGGACCCATAAGGACGACCAATTATGTGCTGACTGCGTACGATACTTTGGGTTGTCCAAAACCCTTCCGCGATACTGTTGTTGTTACAGTAATTCCTAAAGTGCCCGCTTTTGCCGGTAGAGATACTATTATAGTTGTAAACCAGCCGCTTCAATTGCACGCTACCGGCGGTATCAATTATTTCTGGACACCTGCAACAGGCATGAGTGAACCCAACGTACCAAACCCTGTGGTTAAACTGGGACATAACATTGATACAATCAGGTACATAGTTAGGGTAAGTACGGCCGAAGGTTGTTTTGCAACAGACGACATTGTAGTGAGGGTTTTTAAAACAGCCCCCGACCTGTTTATACCTAGCGGCTTTACCCCCAACAGCGATGGAAAGAACGATGTCCTTCGTCCTACCGTTGTGGGCATGAAGAGCCTGGCTTATTTCAGGGTGTACAACAGGTGGGGACAAATGATGTACAGCACCAGCGAAATTGGCAAGGGCTGGGATGGCACTTTCGGAGGCAAAAAACAGACTTCCGGCTCCTACGTATATGTGGCAGAGGCGACGGATTACCTCGACAATAAAATAGTTAAAAAAGGCACCGCCGTTCTTATAAGATAATATGGTAGGTTTAGTACCAGCCAGGCTTGCAAAAAGGCCTGGCTTTTTTTTTATTTTGTTACGGGCATAACACCTGCACCAGACATCGTTGTGTCACTCACTTGTACGGCAAACCATTCTGCAAACTTTTGTATCATATTAATTGTCCATCGCATTTTGCATATGGGTAAATAATAATTAGACGATTCTCCATTTACTAATAAACCCTCCATTTCCTACCTTCGCACACATGGAAAAAATTGTGTTAGTTACGGGCGCAACATCAGGATTTGGAAAGGCGATAGCTGAAAAATTTGCTGCAGGAAAATGGAACTGTATTATTACCGGCCGCAGGGCCGACAGGCTTCATGCCGTTGCTGATGAACTAAGAGAGAAATACCAGGTGCGGGTTTTAAGTCTTGTGTTCGATGTACAGGAAAGATCGGAGGTGCTACAAAACCTGGCGAACTTACCGGCTGAATGGAAAGATGTAGACGTATTGGTAAACAACGCAGGCTTAGCCCTTGGACGTGACAACTTTGACGAAGGAAATGTGGCTGACTGGGAAACAATGATAGATACCAATTTGAAGGGTTTACTCTACGTAACTAAGGCCATTGTCTCCAACATGACAGCCCGCAAACGCGGTCATATTATAAACATGGGTTCAATAGCGGGGAAAGAGGTTTATGAAAAAGGAAACGTGTATTGCGCTACCAAAGCTGCAGTTGATGCATTTTCAAAAGCACTACGTATTGACCTGTTGGCGCATAACATAAAAGTAACAGGCATACATCCTGGTGCTGCTGAGACCGAATTTGCACTCGTTCGTTTTAAGGGTGACCAGCAAAAAGCCGAAGGAACTTATAAAGGTTTTACTCCACTGTACGCAGAAGATGTAGCGGATATAGTATGGTATTGTGCTACGCTACCTGCCCACGTTTGTATAAACGACCTTATTGTTACCTGCACAGCCCAGGCAAACGCTATTAATTTTATAAAGGAAGGATAGGATTCTAAAGCACTTGATGCTTCATGAACTAAAAGTACAAGAGTGCGACGCAAGGATGATTCCATGAAAAACAAATGCTGGTAACCAAAATATCTCCTTGATAAAACCAGCGGATAGTTACATCCTCCTAGGATATTTAAAGAAAAAAAGAAAGCCGCTTCCAGACGAAAGCGGCTTTTATTGTAACTAAACAAAAGGCTATTGCGCTAAGGAGATCCTTAATTGCATGCCTGCTCTTGTTGTTGTAATTGGAGCAGAGGTTGAGATGTAAGGTATTACTCTTCGCTGGTCAAAATAAAATTTAATATTTACCCTGTTATTCAACACATAATCAATAGAAGGCTGGATGGTGATTACCTTTTGCCCCCCTGTGCTGAAGGAGTTGTGTTGGTCTATACGTGTATTACTGGTAAAGTCGTCACGCTTACTTAAATCCAAACGGAAGTTAACGTCGTTTTCCAGCTTCTTGTTCTTCATACCCGGTATTTTGAAGGGAAGGTTAAAGCCGCGTTTTCTCCAGCTTCCACCAATTGTCCACTCGGTACTGTTAACCTCGCTAAGCTGGAAATCAACTAAACTAAGGCTCAGCTGGCGGCTCTTCTTGTATTCGAACTTTGCATTTAACTGGCCAGTAGTTGTAACATCGAAACCAATGAGCGGACTAAATGACTCCTGGATTGTAATGTTCGGGACAAGGAAGTAAGGAACAAAGTTTCCTGAAACAGTATCAATAAACTCCGGAGAACCGTAGCGGAAAGGATCGGTGTACAATAAGGCGCTATTGAAACTGTTCATTCCAAGGTTACCGTTGTAGCCGTGCGTAATGCTAATACTGCTGAAAGTTTTAGCAAGAGATTCTATGCGGGTTAAGCCGGTATAAGTCATTCTCCAGTTTGGCTTAGGTTTAATACCACCAAATGGATTTGCCTTGATAGTAGGATTTGACTGCTTAATTAGCGCGACTTCGTTAGGATCTTTTCCTGAATAGGCAGCTATGAAAGAAGGTATCAACACATCCTGCGCATAACGGCCGTATCCCTGGTAAAAACCATCCTGGTTCTTCACCCTGTTCTGGTACCGGTTAGAGTTCGCTAATCTTTCCGAAAGGATGATGCGGTAACTTTCAAACTTCGTAAAGGTTTCCGATACCTCCGTAGGCTTGTTCTTACTGAATAAAGTTTTAAAGGCAATATAGCTAACATTAAACCCGCCGGTAGCCAGCGGACTAAGGTGATTAAAAGTTGTAGCATCTAGTGATTTAAACAACTCGCTGTAGTCTTTAGTGTAAGTTTTGTCAAGGTTTACGTCAACTATTAATTCCCTTATGGGTTCTATCTGGCCTGTAATACTCAGCTTCTGCTCAACGCTTTGCCTGAACATGAAGTTGAAGGTGGTATCTCTTGTTATAAGCCCTTGAGAAGCCTTCCTGTTCAACCAGTTGGTATCGGGTTGGCTACCAAAAACATAATCGAGTCCGGGGGCCATGCTGCTCCAGTTCTGTCCTAATGCCTGTGTGCTATCAGTGTAGCCAGGTACACGGCTGCGGAAGTTTTCGCCATAATTTATCGATGCTCTTTTAACCATGGTTAATAAACGTCCCCCGGCTTTTACCATTCCTCCCATTTCAACTGGTTGGCTTGCTTTTAACGCTTTTTGCGTCCTCTTTTCTTCACGCCGTGCTCTTCTCCACTTTCTTAATGCCTCACGTTTCTTCTTACCTGTTAAGTCTTTTATTACTTCTTGTTTGGTAGGTAATGCTGATTTGTAAGTGTCATCTGGCTTCGCCGTTTTCTTATTATCGTTGTTTACATTTTTGTCTTTAGGTTGAGCCGCTGCATCTTCAAGAGCTCTTAGAAAACGGCTTTTAGCATAAAGGCGGGTGAAATCAAACTCTCCGTTCACATTATTCTCCTGGCTGTTCTCAATTACGTTTCCAAGGTTGAGAGCGAGGCGGCTGGCACCTATCCAATTGTAAGTAGTCGTATAGGCGTATCTCGCGTTAATCCAATCCGTGATTGGCAGCTTACCAAGCGGCAGGTTATAGCTTGCAATAGCTCTTTGTTGATACAAGGTGTTTCTTCCACCTTTCAAAAAGTTCTCCCTTACTGTATCTTTTTTAACCTTGGTATCAATTCTTCCTGCAGGCTCGTCAATTCTTGCATTATTGGTGGCAGAGAAATCGAAGTTGAGTGAGCGGGTTAGATCCCAACGAAAGTTGTAGTACCTGTCGAAAGTGAAGAACTTATCGAAAGTAGTGTCTACCCTATCAACTTTATTATCGTAGCTGTTAACAATACGGGGTACAAACTCGCCAAACTGCCTGTTTACATCCGCTCTAAACTGCATCAAGGACGGTCGTGGGTTGAAGTTTAGATCACGAACAAGGCCGTACCACGGGGATGGTGACTTGATCACTTTTTTAAAGGGCTCCCAATATTTAGGTTGATTGTTATAAGTATAGCCAAATCCTCCACGATGTTTAATCACATCGTTCTTAGTAATCAACGGGTTCGTTTGTTCAAATTTTATAAAGGAATAGCTTACATCAAAATTACTCAAGCTCCACAACCTTACTTTTTTGCCTGAAGGCAAAACCCTGACATTTGTAAAGTTTACAGTTTTAATGGTGGTTTTATCTAAAGCTCCATTCTTAATACTATCCTTCACTGAACCTGGTGCACTCCTTATTTTTTCCTTCAGCTTTACATCCAAATCGTAGGGATCATACTCCGGAGTACGAATAGTTTGGTTAATACTGGCATACACAGGTATTGAAAGCCCTAATTTTCTTGGTAATAGTTTGCCCATTTCCAAATTTGTGGCAATATCGAATTGCATAAAATCTTCTCTTGCCCTCTCATTAACTCTTTGCTCCAAAGTACCAAACCCAGCTGTATAAGTGTTGGCTGAAACTGTAAGGGTACCCAGATCGGCTAAGCCGACATCAACCCGTCCTAAAGCAGCATAACCACCCTTCTCGTCTAATTTAGACAACCTAAGTTCATTAATCCACACTTCGGCGTCGGCCGAACCAGTGGCACCTGGTCTCTCTACGTTTTCTATTCCTACCAGGAACGCTCTTACTTCGCCAAGATTAGGATTTCCAATTATTCCAAAAGACTTATTACCTATTGTTTCCTGGTAAAAAGTGTTAACTAGTTGAGCAGGTCTGCGCATCTTCAATTGCACTAATTCCTGGATATCAAAGTCAAGATTATTACTATCAGGCCACACCTTACGCTGGTCGGCATCAGTATTTTGGTAATTACGTGGTGGCGTAACCTTTAGGGGTATCCTTATCTCGTAATAGTTATTCAGGAAATCATTACCTATTCTAACGATTGCTTGTAATTGGTTGTCCATAAGGGTCGGCCTTAGCGCTACACTTTCCGCATGAATGAACATGTTCAATTTTCCATACTGGCGCATATCAAGGTTCATTGTCTTGAAAGCTGCACGGGGTTGACCATAGGGCAAGTTCCTTATCTGGAAACTCATCGCCTGCTCATTCTGCAACAAGTTTATTCCATTATTACTTAACTCCTGAACTCTTTGAATGCCCGGAGGGATCAGGTATGGAACAGGTTGTCGACTACTATTTTCTTCTACATTTACAGCAAGAACATTAAATGTACCGCTGCCCGGATTAAGAGGAACAGGATTTCCTGTGCTACCTAGCTCATATTTGAAGGTTCTCCATTGGTTACGTACTAAATCTAAGCGGGCAAACCGTAGTACTACAGAATCTTCAAATCCATTTAAAAACATACGCATAAAGCGAATGGATTTAAAATCGGGGATATTGCCTACTTTCTGCTCATAATCCTGAATAGGTACACGGAATAAATACCAATTTTCATTACCTGTGGTACCGTCTGCATACCTTACTGGAACAAGTCTTTTATCTGTAACATATTTTGTTGTACCAATATCCATCCCTGGCTTAAGGTCAATGGCGTATTGATAATATTCTTCAGTTTCATTCAAGGTATTATCCCTGTTTAAATCTTCGTTATCAGGATATAGGGTGGCAGCAGGGCTGAACTGAGAATTATCGGTAGCTACAGGAGAATTCCCCTGGGGATTATTAAAGTTTTTATAGCGGCCCAAAATGTCAGTTCCCCTTGCGTCGTACAAGGCGTCCCTGTACCAACGATAGTTGTCATTAGAAGCATCCCCTTGTGCCCTTTGGTAAATAGGGGAAGTTGTTGAGAAGTTATTACGCAAACTATTAAGGTAGGCAGCACGCTTCACAGCTTCTCCATTATCGTCCAAACCGTCGAAACCAATATCTTGGAAAGCACGGTCAGCCGGGTCGTTACTGAAGGCCTGTGTTACCTGGATGGGGTTTACAGGAGTTCTGCCCCAGGTAGTACTTTCTACCGCAGTTGGTTGGTTAGGCGTATTTAAACCATTCTCATAAAAACGGTGACCATCCTTTAATATATCTTCACTTAGGGTACCTAGATTAAGGTAAAGTTTGCCACCCCTGCTCCCCTGATTTTTTATAAAAGGATCCTGTATCCAGAACTCAACGAACTCTACGTTGCTGGTTTCAAAATCGGTTTGATCAATAGAACGCATTATACCACCCCATCGTTTACTGTACGTTGCTGGCGCAAATTTATCAGTAGCCGTTACCTCACCTGTTCTGCTTTCAAAATTATAAGGGCCGATATCTGAAGGATAATAAGCAAGATCAAAAGTCACCAACTGGTTTTGCCCTAAATTATTGGTCCTGTTTGGAAACAATTCTGAATTAAGAACAAGCCTTGTTCTCGGATCACTTAATAATTTAAGATCCTTACGGAAAGGATTATTTATACTTGTCTTATCTTGCAGAATGGGTTCGATATTATACCAGGCAAGTTTTGCCCTGTTCTTATTGTAATCAATACTATCAGTTAAAAGCGCTTCAGGAAACAAGCCATTGTTCTGGGGGGTACTAGCTAAAGTCCAGGAAATAAAAGGGAAACGTAAGTCAATACTGTTTCGTGTTCCTTCAAAGTCGTCAATGTATATAAGCCCTTCTTCCCCTGATCCAATTTGAGGTGGGTGTCCGGGTTGTAAATAAGCTGCCTCACCATATGCATTTATGGTCGACATTGTTGTGCTATTATAAAAAGGAAGCTTGTTCAATAAGCGAGTCAGTTTTGGAATATCGGACCTGTAGTTGAAATCCAAACCATACATCGTATTCCTGATAGGATCTTCCCCGTAATTCATTTTCGTGAAGAAGGGACGCTCACCTAAGCGAACTACACTTCCCCCAATTGTCAGCTTCTTATTTGCATTGTAATCGAGCCGCAAACCCATAAAGTTCCTCTGCTGCAAACCAAAGCCTGCATTATTTTCGAATTGCACGCTTACAGGTACACCAGAGTTTAGAATTGCTGGATTAAGGATTTTTACACTGCCAAGGTTATAGTCAATACTAAAGTCGACTCCTTCTCTCAAAATCTGTCCCCCTGCAGAAACTGTTACTGAGCCAGGTGGAACGTTAAAGGCACCAAGGTAAATTTCCGAGGAAGAGTTCCCTCTGCCGCTACCCTGCATTACATACCTGTTGAGGTTAGCAAAGGTTTGCGCTATTGCTTTAATGGAGTCATATAATTGGTAATAAACGTACTTGCTTTTTATAGCAGGGGTCTGCCCACGAAAAGCTAATGAATCAAGATCGGCTCCAAAAGGTTCCAACACAGGAAAAATTACTTTACCTTGTTGAGACAGCACCGTAAATCCTTCAACATAATCGAATACCCCATCTGGCATTGGATCGTTTTGATTATTCAGCCTGTCAAGATTTAATAGCCTTAACAACGAGACCCCTTCAACTGCTGGCGAAGACTCCGGTAAAAAGCGCTTAAGACCACCACTTGGTTCTTCGTAAAGAACGTTCAATTTAAAATCCTGCCTTTGTACACCGGGAAGATCTAACGAATAAACGTTCTTCATCATCCAGTCCCAAATAGGAAGATTAGGCCTTTGAGATGTAGCCTTTAATAATTTGAGGAAAAGTACTTTTTGAACACCCGACCTGCTGGAATCCAAAGTAACGTCTTGAGAGAACTCTCCTACCTGGAAAATTTTGCCGTTGTAATTATATTGGTACGCAACCCCCAAAACTTCGTCCGGCTGCAATTGCATGTTTAACGAAACAAAACCCACTTGCGGGTTAAAGAAATATTCGTTTGGGTTAAGCTTACGGGCAAAAGTCTTTTCAAAGTCTTCTACCGGTTTCAAACCCCTGCTCAGCAAAATGCTGTTTATAGCAGATGGATTCCTATTGGCCTGGTTGCCTGCAAGAAAAGAGTATAAGCTGTTTGCTCCATTAGAAGGCAGGGATCCTGCACCAGCCGCCGGTTGGTTGCTGGGGTTGTTTGGAGCACCTTCACCAAGGTCCATAAAACCTACTACATCCCTTGTTTCGGTGGTTGCGCCAGTCCGGTTGGTTACCCAAACCTCCATTCTTAAGATTTGCACCTGGCTGTTTACAACAGGAAGGCTGCGCATTGCCTTATTATAGTTCGCTCTAAAGTAACCGCCCAGTAAGAAGTGGCGGTTCTCTTCATAATCATCCAGTTTTTTCTCAAAACGGTTAGTAGCAGCACCTCCTTGTAAAGCTAATGTCTGGCGTTGCGCTTTTTGGTTAGCAAGCACACCCGTCACAAATAACTTTCCGAATTGTAGTTGGGTTTTAAGACCGAATAAGCTCTGGGCGCTTGGTATTAAAGTCCCCTTACTGTTCCAGGAGGTGTTACCAGCCTCGATCAGTTTTATGATCTCATCTTCTTTTCCCTGGAAATTTAGCTTGAGCTGGTTCTCAAAATCGAAATTGGCGAGTGTATTATAATTAATGGGAAGTTTAAGCTTATCTCCAATGTTTGCAATTACGTTTACATTTGCGTTCATATCAAAATCAAAACCGCCGCTTTTACGGGCACTTTCAGGAAGTGTTGGGTTTTTAATGTTCTGGCCCTGGTAGCCAGCAAGTATGTCAACGTTTCCCTGTGGGCGGATATCAACCTTCAAGCCGGTTGGGCTTACACCAAAAATCCGATCGAAGAAATTATCGTAAACTCTCAGGTTAGGTCTCTCAACTTTTCGGTTTAGTAGGCTAAGTGTATTGGCCCGTTTACGGAAGTACTCCATTTCATCCTGCCTCGCTTTAAACCGCATCATTTCCTCCATTGTAAGGTAGGTTGGTGTGCGGAAGTAGCTGTTGCCTATTTTTTCAATAACGTAATACTGCTTCGTTTTAGGATCATAAATAATATCCCTTTTTACATAAGAGGTATCTGAAAGGTTGAATGGATTGCGGCTGTTATAATTAAAAGGATCACCAATCCTGTCGTTAATAGGAAAGCGGGTAGTATCGGTTCTGTTTCGAGTGGAATCCTGCCCCAGCGCCTTCTCGGGTAGAAGAGCTGACACAAATATGTACATCATGGCCAGAACTACAAGCTGATTTCTTCGGGTCAAAACGATAAAGGCTTTTATGTACAGTTGGTGCGATAGGCTTATAAGTTTTTTAAGGCCACTTTTATTATATTTTCTAAAATAGGGTCTTCACTGTCTGCCGCAACAGCTTTTTTCACAGCTTGTTCAGCGCCAAGCCGCGCAATACCCAACGATATTAATGCATTTACCGCATCAGATTCTAACGTATTTGTTTTTGAAAAGGAAACCGTCGCTTCGTTTGCTTTTGAAGCCAGCTTTTCTTTTAATTCAAGTACCAGGCGCTCCGCCGTTTTTCTTCCAATTCCTTTGATGCTTTCCAACTGCCTTGCGTTGCTTTGAACTATTGCCTTTATTATTTCGTCAGGCCTCATTCCAGACAACATCATGCGTGCTGTTGCTGCACCAACGCCCGAAACACTAATTAATTGTGTAAACAGTTCTTTTTCCGAAGCTTCCGCGAAACCATACAAGGTTTGGTTGTTCTCAGTAAAATGAATGTAAGTAAACAGTTGCCCTTTGGTGAGGGTGCTGATAGCCGAATAAGTGTTTAAGCTAATGTGGCATTCGTAGCCTACCCCATTTACATCAACAATTACCTGCGCCGGGTTTTTAAAAGTCAAGATTCCTCTAAGAAATGCGATCACCTAATTAGTTTTAGCCGGTTTCAAAAATATAAGAAGCCTGCATAAGTACAAATAATATTTTACCTAAGCCTTTAAAAGCTGCTTAAAAGATAAACAAGTACCTCAATTAGACTAAAAACGCTTTTTAGTAAATATTATTTGAAGGCAAAACACATTTTGCTTTTCTGCCACCCGTTAATGTGAAGGAATTTTTTAGTAGCCGGCTTTTGAAATGCTATTTAACATCGTTGTGTCACTCACTTGTACTTGTATAACCGTGCTCAACGGTTTATCGCTTTAACTCTAGCGAGTCATTTCACTCCGAGCCCGGCAATTTAATCTACTATAATTCGCTTGTTTTTCCCTCTTCCGAACAAGTCACCGCTTTGAAACCACCTCGCAGCAGAATATGGCTGCTCAAGCAAACTTCTTCCATAATGCTTTTCCGTAATTCTGTCGTAATAGCCCATTGCCTTTAATAAAGTGGGAAAAATGTATTGGTGAGAATACCTGTTTACAGGAGGAAAAAAATTAGCAGGGAAAAAGTTTGAGTTGTCGAATATAAATAATGGCACTTTACCCTCCGTAGTACTAGATTTATAAATAGACGCATGCTTCACTCGGTATGCCGCTGAAGCGTAATCCTCTCCATGGTCTGAAGTATATATAATTAAGGTATGTGAACTTGTATCTAGTTTCTTTAAAAGCCTTTCCCAAAACCGATCTACATTCCAATAAATTGACTTTAAATAGTTACTAGCGTTATTTACTTCGCTGTTATTAACCAGTAAAAACTTATTGCTCAAATTTTCTGGAAAGTTGGTGTGATAGGGCCAATGTGCTCCTGCTTTATTTACATAAACAAAAGTCGGCGTATTTGAATTAGCTATCTCAACCATCTTTTCCGCCAGGATTGAATCCCGTAAGTAATAAGCAACGGATGGATACTCATGACCCGGTTGAAATAGGCCGTCAATAAAACGAAGGTCTTTAGGTGTGAGATAGTTCTGCAGGTTTCCACCAACCGTTTGTGCATCTAATAAAAACGTTTTGTAACCTGCACTCTTCGCAAATTGGAAAATACTTGGTTTCAAGAAAGCTTTAAAATCCACATCCGGCAACTCGGTTTGAAGCATGCCTGAGATTAGGGACAGGTTAGTACCAGCACTAAAATTTGTAAAAGAAGTTGCTAAACCAAAATTAATAAAACGACTTGCATTTTTTTGGATAAAAGGAGTAGTTGACTGGTGAAACCCATTAATAGATAATGCGGTTCCGGTTATGCTTTCATCCACAATTATAAACACATGTTGCACTTTCCGATTTAAAGGCACAGCACTTACTCCTGCCCTTCTCCATTGCTCTTCTGGTCGAGACTTATTCGCATTAATTAGGTTACCAGTTAACCTGTGGACGGACGGTAGGAAATCGGTTACAACAGGATAAGTTTGGGGTAAGAAATAAAGCAATAGCGGGATAGTTATAAATAAAACAAAAGATCCCGGGGAGAACGATAGCTTAATCTTCCTGCTTAATAAGTGGAAACATGCATAAATAATTGCTGCACAAAAAAAAGCAAATACAAACGCGGCAACGAAAGTTGCCAGTGCACCACCTGCAAAACCCGGGTTATTAAAAAGATTAATTGCATCAGGATAAGAGAATGGGAAGCCTCCAAGAATAAGGTAAAGTGCATCAGTGTACACTGATGAAAAGAGCAGTATCTGCCCAATTGTTCTAACCACTATATTTCTATTAAATAAAAGAAACCCTATAGAACAGAAGCCTATCATATAAACAGGAATGATTAAAAAAACTGACGGGCTATCACTTTCATAAACAGCAACCATCAACCTTGCATCGTTTAAAACAAATAATGCAACAAGTAGGGTGAGAAACGCAAGGCGCACCGTTCTTTTTGTATAGACCTCGTGATTTATTACAACGCAGTCTTGCAAATACTTTTTTTTACGCGTTAAAAATAGCATTGGAGATTAAGCTCGAAGTATTGAAGTTTTAAGTAAAGAACTATGCCCATTCAACTTTCTAAATACTACTAAGATGTAGGCACCAACATGATTCCTGCACAAACCCAACGGTAAAAGCCGCTATTACAATTAACTGTACAAGTGAGTGACACAACGATGATGACACGAAAAACGATTGATGGCCAACAAAAAAGAGAACAAGAAACTAAGACCTGCTTTTCATTTTTCCTTTTTTACTCATGTTAACTTATTACTTTTACGGCCCCATTCAATTAATACTAATACATGCAGAACAAAATACAGGCGGCGATAACAGGAGTAGGCGGATACGTACCGGAATACAGGCTTACAAATAAAGAACTTGAGGCGCTGGTAGAAACAAATGATGAATGGATACGCAGCCGCACTGGTGTTGAAGAAAGAAGAATTTTAAAGGGTGAAGGGAAAGGAACATCGGATCTTGGTGCACCTGCGGTGGTTGAGTTATTGACAAAAAGAGGCATCGACCCGATGGAAATTGACTGCCTGATTTGCTGCACTGTTACCCCCGACATGACCTTTCCGGCAACGGCTAATATTATATGCGATAAAATTGGTGCAAAAAACGCTTTCAGCTTCGATCTGGGTGCAGCCTGCTCGGGCTTTTTGTACGGAGTAACTATGGGCGCTTCACTAATTGAAAGCGGACGATATAAAAAAGTTGTTGTAGTTGGTGCCGATAAAATGAGTTCGATTATTGATTATAGCGACCGCACAACCTGTATTTTATTTGGCGACGGTGCCGGAGCAGTTCTCCTTGAGCAATCGCACGAAGAAGGCTACGGCGTTTTAGATAGCCTGCTAAAATCTGACGGTAGCGGCGCAAAGTATTTACACATGAAAGCTGGTGGTTCTGTTAAGCCTGCCACAATGGAAACCGTGGCTGCAAAAGAGCACTACGTATACCAGGAAGGACAGGCGGTATTTAAATCAGCAGTTACAGGTATGGCCAATGCCTCGTACGAATTAATTACACGTAACAACCTTAAAGGTGAAGACATTGCCTGGCTGGTTCCACACCAGGCTAACAAACGAATTATTGATGCAACCGCTAATCGCATGGGCATTTCAAGCGATAAGGTAATGTTGAATATTCAGCGATATGGCAATACAACATCGGGCACTATACCCTTGTGCCTATGGGAGTGGGAAAATCAATTAAAGAAAGGTGACAATATAGTTTTAGCTGCTTTTGGCGGCGGCTTTACATGGGGTGCTACACTGCTTAAGTGGGCGTACGATCCTAAGTAAATAATTTGCTTTTACAGGCATTGGTTTTCATGTCATCATCGTTGTGTCACTCACTTGTACCACACATCTAAAGGCGACTGCAGTTTCAAATTTATATCTCTAAGCCTTCTTACCGGAAGGCTTTTACTTTAAAGAAAACTACATGGACAACATAATTATTAGAAGAGCAACGGCAGAAGATTGTCCGCGGCTACTTGAACTAATACAAGAGCTGGCGGATTACGAAAAAGCACCTGATGAAGTAACAGTAACACTTGCCCATTTTATAGAAAGCGGGTTTGGTGAAAAACCTGTTTGGTGGGCATTTGTTGCAGAGGTAAACAGCCGGGTTGAAGGCTTTGCTTTGTATTACATCCGCTACAGCACCTGGAAGGGACAACGCCTTTACCTTGAAGATCTTTTAGTAACAGAAGCAATGCGCTGCAAAGGATTAGGCGGCCTGTTGTTTAAAAGGCTTATTGAAGAAGGCAAAGAGAAAAAATTGCACGGCATGGTTTGGCAGGTGCTTGAGTGGAACGAGCCTGCTATAAATTTCTATAAAAAGTACAATACATCTTTTGAGGCTGAATGGACGAACTGCAGCATAACGTTTTAAAAAACAAAAGCCCGGCTTCGCCAGGCTTTTGTTTTTACGAGCCTTATTATAGCACCTATAATACTAATGCTTTGTAGATTTAGCTTACTCCTTCTACTATCGCTTCTTTATAAATTTTCCCTATCAATCCCTGTAACACTTTACCTGGTCCAACCTCGGTAAACTTAATTGCGCCATTTGCTACCATTTGTTGTACGCTTTGTGTCCATCTTACAGCGCCGGTTAATTGATCAATTAAATTTTTTCTTATTTCTGCCGGGTCTGTAACTGCAGTTGCTACCATGTTTTGGTAAACTGGACAGGTAGGAATATTAAAAGTTGTAGCTTCTATTGCAGCAGCAAGTTCTTCTTTTGCAGGTGCCATTAACGGGCTATGAAAGGCGCCACCAACCGGAAGCACCAATGCTCTTTTTGCACCGGCCGCTTTCATTTGCTCGCAAGCTATTTCTATTCCTTTTATGCTGCCGCTAATAACTAGCTGCCCCGGACAATTGAAGTTTGCTGCTACTACAATTTCGCCACTTTCTGCTTGTACCTGTGCACAAACGTCAACCACTTTTTCATCAGCCAGTGCAAGTACTGCAGCCATTGTTGATGGATTTAATTCACATGCTTTTTGCATCGCCTTTGCACGAATGCTTACCAGTCTTAATGCATCTTTAAAACTTAAAACGCCATTGGCTACTAAGGCTGTAAACTCGCCCAAGGAATGACCCGCAACCATATCAGGCCTTGCTTCCTGTAAACTCTTATATGCAATAACTGAGTGCAAAAAAACAGCCGGTTGAGTTACGTTTGTTTGCTTTAGTTCCTCATCGCTTCCTGCAAACATTATATCAGATAATCTAAAACCTAAAATCTCGTTAGCCTGCTCAAAAAGTTCTTTTGCCTGCTCGTTACTTTCGTATAAACTCTTTCCCATTCCGCTAAACTGGCTTCCCTGCCCAGGGAAAACGTATGCATGTTTCATCTGTTTAATTTGGGCGTAAAATTATACTTCTACTACAAAAAAAGGATAATAGTTTTTTTTGAGCCGGGCTAATTACTACTATTAAACATCGTTGCGTCGCACACTTGTACTGTTGGTAATTACACTCACCTATGGTAGCAGCACACTTTTTGCAATCAACTTAAAAACACAACATATGAAATGCCCAAATTGTGATGCTACTTTAGTAATGAGTGAAAAGCAAGGAGTAGAAATTGACTACTGTCCCAACTGCCGGGGACTATGGTTAGACAAAGGTGAACTGGAAAAGATAATGGAACGCACCAGTACCCATTATTCAAACCGCGACAATTATGAGAACGACTACAAGAAATATCATTACGGGGATGATGATTACCAGAAAAAGCCCCATCAGCATAAGAAGAAATCCTTTTTGAACGATTTTTTTGATTTTTAAAATTTTTAACCACACTATGTGATAAAATAAATAAAACATAATCTGCTAAATAGTAGCACTACTGATGAACGAAATGCGACGCAACAATGATTACCCGCAGTACTAATGTTTGTACCAAAAAAAATCAGCATGCACTTTTGGTGCATGCTGATTTTATGTAACTAAACCTGATAAAATTATTTACCTAACCTTGTTTTCAGGTTTTGGTCCAAAGCTTCAAGAAACTCCTCCGTGTATAGATAATCGGTTCCATGCTCAACGTTAGGTTTAACGGTGATAGCAAGGTCTTTAGTCATCTTACCACTTTCAACAGTTTCAATACAAACCTGCTCTAAAGCATGACAGAAGTTGATCAACTCCTGGTTGCCGTCCAACTTTCCACGGAACTCCAAACCTCTTGTCCATGCAAAGATAGATGCGATTGGGTTAGTAGATGTTGGCTTACCTTTTTGGTGCTCGCGGAAGTGACGGGTAACGGTACCGTGTGCAGCCTCGGCTTCCATAACAGTTCCATCAGGCGTAACCAAAGTAGAAGTCATTAAACCTAGTGAACCGAAACCTTGTGCAACAGTGTCACTTTGTACATCACCATCGTAGTTTTTACAAGCCCAAACGAAGTTACCGTGCCATTTAAGCGCACTCGCAACCATGTCATCAATTAAACGGTGCTCGTAAGTAAGGCCCGCTTCGTCAAACTTGGTTTTGAATTCGTTTTGGTAAACTTCTTCAAAAATATCTTTGAAACGACCATCGTATTTTTTAAGAATAGTATTTTTTGTAGAAAGGTACAAAGGCCAGCCTTTCATTAATGATTGGTTGAAACAAGCCCTTGCAAAACCAAAAATACTTTCGTCGGTATTGTACATTGTTAGTGCAACACCATCGCCTTTAAAATTATATACTTCAAACTCTTGCTTAGTTCCGTCTTCGCCTTCAAACTTTACGGTAAGTTTTCCTTTGCCTTTTGTTACAAAATCAGTTGCACGATATTGGTCACCAAAAGCGTGACGGCCAATGCAAATTGGTGCAGTCCAGTTAGGTACCAAACGAGGAACGTTGCTCATAACGATTGGCTCACGAAATACAGTACCATCCAAAATGTTACGGATAGTTCCGTTAGGTGATTTCCACATTTGTTTCAGGCTAAATTCCTTTACCCTTTCTTCATCGGGAGTAATGGTAGCACACTTAATACCAACACCGTATTGTTTAATGGCATTAGCCGCATCAATAGTAACTTGGTCATTAGTTTCGTCGCGGTACTCAATGCCCAGATCGTAATATTTAATATCCAATTCCAGGTAAGGAAGGATAAGCTTATCCTTAATAAAACGCCAGATGATCCTTGTCATCTCGTCACCGTCCAGTTCAACAACCGGGTTGGCTACTTTAATTTTTTCGGCCATGTTTTATGTTTTAAAATTTTGAAACGGGTACAAAAGTAAGGCTTGATCTTTTTATATGTAAAAACAATTAAGCCAACGATTGCGTATATTTTAAAAAGCGAAAAAATGACGGCTAAAGCTTTACTGAACTTTGTATTTATATTATTGCTCATGCCTTTATTTATGGCGTGCTTTAAAGGCGACGTTACACCCGACGCTACTCCAAATCCTGTCCCCGATACCACTAACACTGCAAATGCTAAAACATTTCTTGCGATTGGTGATAGTTATACAATTGGCCAAAGCGTCCCCTCCAATGAAAGATTTCCTGCGCAGGCAGCAGCACTTTTAAGGCAAATGAATTTATCAATAAAAGACCTGTTTATATTGCTCCTTCGCCCAACCCTACGAGCATAAACTA
>JAQBNN010000180.1 GCA_028288505.1 Segetibacter sp.
CCAACGCTGTTCTACCACTGGCAATTTGGAATTAAACAAGGTTAGATAACAAGAGCCGTATGAAGTGAGAGCTTCACGTACGGTTCCGTGAGCGGCTCGGGCTGAAATGCCCTTGCCTACTCGACTGTTCACTAGCTTTACTAAACGTGTAACATAGAGAGATAGAACTGCTCCATAAATTTGTATTTTCTGTGGATTGTTTCCCATGCACACGATGGATGGAATAGGTGGAGTTTATATTCCTGGTGCTATTACACGAGACATAGCCAAGCAATCTGCAGACAGAGCAGTGCAAGGAATTGGTTTTACGACAATAGATCCATCTCTTAAAGTACAGGCTGCAAGTGCAGGTGTCGAAGCTGCTAAGACACTGTGTAGTAAAAAAGCCAAACTCCTAAAGGTTATGGTTAAAGCAGGATACCGGGTTTTGCTTAGAGATGAAAAGGAAAAGACATCATTCTAGTTTTTCAAAACTCATTTTAATAGAAAGAAATCTATTTCTATGGAGCAGGATGTTTCCCGGTAACGATTCTGCAGCGGTAGCGTCTGGAGGCGTCAAATCATTCGATGCCTTTTTTACACGTAAGCCGGTTTCTGACTCAGGTTTATTTATCATCCATCGCGATAATGAGAATATTATTTCGAGATTTCCGATAGCTTGCTGGGAAAGGATATGCTAATGGTATCAAGACGTGCTGCAATGAGCAGCAGCGAAATAGATCCTTTGGTTGCCGGGGATAATGCTCAGTTAGGTGGGTTAATGATACTATGGGATATTACACCAACTACACATAATGTAATGCGCTTTAGTGGTGAAGACACTGCTTTTGAAAGAGCATTAGGCTTACAAACACTTGATCCTATTCTTTTGTCCTTTCCAATAAAAGCAAAAGGTAAACAAGGTGCAAGTTCTATTATTGATATTAAAACACTGTATGTTGCTGATATAAAAGAGCTGAGCCCGTTCGCTCAAAACCCACTGTTGTTAGCACCTGGTATACAAGGGAAAAGATATAAGCTTGAACCCGATCGTTCCTTCATAAATAATGTGCAGAATTTTGATAAGGACGTAGAGGTACGCAGTATGCTTACGTTTACCGAAGGTGATAATATTTACACCATGTTAGTTAACCGCTCAATGGTGTTATTGCCCGAAACTACTAAGCGTGCACGTTTTGCTGACGACAGGGTGGGTTACTTCGTAAAAACATACAGCGACTTCAATGAAAGTGATCCTGTAAAAGACAAGACTTTTATCAGTCGCTGGAAGCTTGAACCAAAGCAGGGGGATGAAGAAAAAATGAAGCGTGGTATTTTGGTTGAACCACAAAAACCTATTACGTTTTATATAGATAATGCAACGCCCCAAAAATGGGTCAAATATATCAAACAGGGTATGCAGGATTGGTTACCCGCATTCGAGGAAGCCGGTTTTAAAAAATGCTATTGTTGCCAAAGATGTTCCAACAAACGATCTTTCATACTGATCAACCTCGTCATGTCGAGTATCTTCCTTAGCCCCTGCTCGTTTTCTCCTGTATGCATTGCCACAAGTATTTAAGAGTTATTTGAAACGGTTTTACGCTTTTTCTTTTTATTCTTTTTCAGTTGGTGAGGAACATGGTTGCTGGCTTGAGTAGGTTGCATTAAATCATCTACCAATTTGTCAATATTGGATCCAGCAAGAATGTCTTTAATGGAATTTTGCGTCTTGCGATTGTTTGCGCTGTTGAGCTCTTGATGCTTTGTAGTATAACGATGCGATGGGTCTTCATTTGTTTTCACGTGGTCGCCGTGGTTACATCTTTCGTGAATGCCTTTTGCGCTGTACTGTTTGCCCAAATCACTTCCATTAAATACGCACTTGGTTCTATGGTCAACATAGGTTAAGCCATAAATAATCCCATCCTTATTTTGCCTTAAGACAGCCTTTATCCCTTCTTTTTCAAGTGCCGATACCAAAGTGTTGATAGGTTTTTTTGAATGTCTTAATAGGGCTAAATCAATAGCATTTGTCACCCTTGCTTTATGTGTTTGCCGGGCGATTTCGTTAGCTGCAAATCGTTCTTCGATAGATTTTAAAGTAGGCTTGTTATAAAGTACGCTTGCTTTAATAGGAACTCCTATAGTATTTCCTTTTTCATCCAGAATTCGGTATAACAATCCCTTATTTTTATGTACCCTTGAACCTTCACTACCTCGGTCTGCCAACACATTATATTGTTGTAGTACTGCGTTTAATTCAGCAAGTGAAGTATACTTATAAAGATTTAAAACTCCATCCAGGACATTTGCTATTGCCCTTCGTGAATCCGATTTGCCATACTGCACTTTCTGGCTATATGCAGACCTGATTTCATAAGGCTTTGTTTTCATGCTTTCAGCTTTCACCAAACTATAATCAATCTCTATCTCTTTTCGAGCTTTTTCTGATTGATTACGACCAATGTTATTAGTGTCGATACGAGTTCCGTCCGACCGTACTTTCAGTGATACAATATGTATGTGAGGATGGCCTGCATCAAAATGTTGGTATAATAGATAAGGTTGTTCTCCAAAGCCTATTTTTTGCATATAGCTCTCTGAAATTTCTTTCAATTGTTCGTTGGAAAGCTTTTCTGAAGTATCGAAGTTGAGTGAAATATGAACGCTATTACGTCTTACATTTTCGTTTAAAGAAGCTTGCTTAAGCAGTAGATTAAGCTTTTGATTGAAGGATATTTTTTCGGTATCGATGGGATAATTTACCGCAGAAAGGAACTCCGCTTTACCTTCTTTAACCTTGTTTTCGTTGTAGTTTAAAATACGGTTAATAGAATGTCCTGTCTTGATTACTGCAACCATTTTTGAGAGATTTTTTGGATGTTATTTTTTATTTCATCTACCTTATTAAATAGGATTTTCTTGTCCAATTCAAACGCTATAATCCAGTTCCTAAACTCTACAATTTGCTGTAACGTGTGAAGCTTTTTTACTGCCTGGTTGAAGTTATTTCCGAGGCTGTTCAATTCATTTCTAAGCTTTACAGCCTCTGTCATTAAGTCATCTATTGATTGGTTGCGGTGAGTCGTTACTATAGGTTTATCAAAAATGACTCGCCTTACATAGTCACTTAATTTCCGGCAAGTACTTGCCTTCCATTTCTTTTCAATTTGCGCATACTCTTTCGGGGTGAGCCGTAACCCAATAATGCGGCTTCTGGTTGAATTTTCTTGATCCATCACTTTTCATTTTTATATTTATCAGCTCTATTTTGCTAACTATCTCCCGCCCACGACTTCGGAGTATGGGCGGCAAGATTGCGGTTGTTAAACAACCGGACATCTTGCCGATTGCAGGAAGGTGGCAA
>JAQBNN010000181.1 GCA_028288505.1 Segetibacter sp.
CAAAGGAGTATTTGCATTTGCACCGCCATTGTTTAACCAAAACTCGGAGAAGTCCTTCACCTTGAATTCAGCATAGTAACCTTTATCATAGGGCACCTTTAAAACTTTTGATTGGTTGATGAAAGAATATCGACCGCTCACATTATCGTTGAGGGTTCCATTTTCTTTGGTGTCATCATTATCATCATACTTTGTAAATCCCAGGGTATAAGCATCAATAGGTTTTATACAGGTTGCACAACTTGTAGCACGTGTAAGTGTCTCGGTTTCTGCATCAGTAAAATAAAAGCGAATAGTTGTGCTGTCTGTGGGGTTAGTGTTGGCAGGTTTTATCGTGATATTCCGGTCGTGGTAATATTGCTCGCCGGAAGCTCTTACCGAAGAGAAGCCGCCGCCATTTAAATAGGCCTGTACTGCAGTGCTGCCAAGATTGTTGCCATTAGGATTGACAGACGCAATCAGCTTTCCGTCCTGCACAAAATGCGTAAATGTATTGCCGCTCACATTTTGAATAACAGGATTAGAAGAAGGGGCAGTGGTGTATATTTCAAACGTGCGGTCGTAGATATGAATATCATCGATGGCAACCCCTTCTTTTATAAGTGATCCATCACTTTGCATAACAAACCTTAGCTGGAGTTGTGTGCTACCTGTGGGTAAAGGAATACTTGCTGTATGCCAACGCCTGAAGCCTGCACTGTCCCAAACATTATCGCCTGGCCTGTTATACCAGCTGGTACCTTGAGCATAGGCACCTAACTTACTCCAGTTGACTCCATTATTACTATACTCAACCCATGCTCTGTCGCAAACCTCCTGGTTACATTGCTCCAGATCCATGGCCATACTAAAACTTAAGTACGGTGTTGCCAACGAAGAAATATTAAAGCATGGTGAATACAAATAACTCAACTCGTTATCATTATAACTTCCTACTAAAGATGTTTTCCAGGCTTTGCTTCCACTGGCCGCTTTGTTGATCTTTATACTAGCAGGTGTTCCATATTGCCATGTTACATTTCTTCCCTCACCGTACCAAGAACCACTGGTCGTATCGAAGTTTTGGAGATAAGGAAAGGATGCTATGATCGGTTGATTTTTTAGTACGTGAATCAGTGTGTCATTTTCATGATAATCGTCAGAGGGATGTTCTACCCAAACCTTAATAGTATGGTCACCCGGCGCAGACAGATTAAGCTTTGTATTAAAAGTATAGTTGCTGGTAGCACTTACCGGAGCATTTTCTCTAATTATTGGTCCATTGTTTAACTGGTACGCAAAAGGAGTTACAGTAGGAGCGAACCGGAATGAGCCAAATTTTATACTTAATGGAACTGTATTATTTAATCCACAGCTTTTGACTACCGGCGTATCTACGGCTATCATGTAGTAATCGTAACGGGCAGAGTACCATCTTAGATCATCTATGGTTATCCCTTGAAAGTTCTCATTATCACTTACACCAACCACACCAGTCTGGCTTATCTTAACCTGCACGCTTGAAGTGACAGCGCTAGCACCAATATTGTGAAGATGAAAGGGGGGTGTTTTTTTCCAAATGCCTGCCTCTATATCGTGCTGGTTAAAATCAAATACTTCGATCCACGGTAAAGTGTCGGAAGCCCTTATCCATACTTTGTTCTCCCCTTCCGGCTTACCGTGCAGCTTGTACGAAAAGTCGAATCTTAATCCAAGCTCGTCAGGAAAGATACCTGCGTAGTTAGCAAGGTTGAAGGTTCCAATCAAGTAGTTGGTATTAGCTGCCTGAACAAATTTGGCAACGTCTAAAGTGAGTGCCCTTGAGCCACTTCTTGCAATACCGCTATTTACAAAAGATCTTACTCTTCCAAATGGTGTAGTGCTGTAAAGATCCCATATAGGTAAACTTGTCAAGCCGGTGTCAGCTTGAATAGCCTCAAATGCAGGAGCTGCATCAAAGTTTTCTACATAGGGAACTGTAATGGGATCGTTAGGAAGTTGTTGAACGACTTTTCGCATTGTATCATTTATTGCAATAGGATCGCTAGCTACATTTTTTACAACTGCTGTAATGTTATAAGTTCCGACAGGTGAAAAGTTAAGCCCGCTAAAAGTATGCGTGTAAGTACCTAATGCCGGGATAGGGGTGCTAACATTTTGTGAAGTGTAAGCACCACCATTAATTGAATAGCTAATGGTGAAGTTTGCAACCGGAGCATCATCAATGTTTTTTATTCTTACTTCAATCTTATCGGTAGTTATTTCAGAAGAAGTGAACTTCCTTCCAGTATTAGGTAGGAGGATTGTATCTACTCTTAGGTCGTTGTTTGAGATGCTTCCGCTGCAACTGCCATTGTTCGGCTGGCGTTCAATTGCTGTCGCTCTTCTTCCGGCTATTCCATTAATTCTCGGTCTTACAGTAACCCAATAAACACTATCCCTGCTTAAGCTACTTAAGGTATAAGTTGTAGATGTAGTTGTAGCAACGGGAAGCATTTCAGGTCCTTGTTTTAGCATTACTTCATAATCAGTCGCACCGTTAACAGGAGTCCATTCAAAAGAAAAATATCCTTCACATTGAATGGAAGATGCAGTAACTGTGGGCGTAGTAATTATAGCAAATGGAAGGCTTTCATCTATTAATGCTGTACCATTTCGTTTTATTCTCACTTTAGCCTGTGAAGTGATGACTGAAGGAACAAGCCATTCATAAGAAAATTTATTAGCAGCAATGTTTGCATTAATAACATTCCAATTTGCGCCGTTATCAGTTGAATATTCAAGAGTAAACGTATTGGTTGAAAGATCATAAGCATTCCAATTTATCAAGACCTGCTCACCAGGTACAAGTGGTTCACCTGTTGATGGAAATGTAAGATCAATGACAGGAAGCATGTAGTCATAAACTATAAAGTATTCCTGTGATGAATTTACATTAATGGCAGAGCCTTTAACCCTTAAGGTGTAAGTACCCGCAACAGGATTATCAAGGGTAATTTGTTCTGCATTGTTAATATGATCAATACCCCTTGTTGCAGGTGTTGAAAGACCTGTAGCACTTGTATCTAATATCCATGGAAGAGTTGTTGTGTTCGAAGGACTTGCCAGCTCAAGATCTACATCATTAACCAAAGCATGAGAGGTGAAAACAGCGGCAGCAGGATCATGCCAATACAACATAACTTTTAACTTACTTACGCCTGCAGGAATATTAATGGGATGTAGGTTGGTACCTCCTTGCGCAACTGTTCCTGTAAAGTGATGTTGGTTCTTCACCATATCAACACTTCTTAAAAGGTTTAGCCAGCCATAGCCACTTTTAAAATCAGGTCCCGGCTCTTCAATATCAGTAGCGCCGTTCATTAACCAAGCTTTTACCAAGCCACTTTTAGGGTTTGCACCGCCGTTCATTTGCTTGTACTTCTCTATAAGCAACGCTGCGCCACCTGTTACCACAGGAGCAGCCATGCTGCTTCCATAATCATTAAAATAAATGTTATTAGCCCCGGTACTTCTTACATCGCTACCCGTTGCTACTAATTCAGGTTTTATTCGGCCGTCTCTTACAGGGCCCCGGCTTCCTGCTATATCTATAAAACCCTCTTTATGGCCTTGCGCTACTGCTAAAATATTTTTTGACGCCTGGTAACCTCCTACGGTTGAGTGATAGCCGGTTAAACCACAATTCAAATTATAAGGACCATCATTGCCGGCGGCAAAAACATGTAGCAACTCAGGCAACTGGAAAGCCTGATCATCTAAAACCTTTGAGTATAAGTCATACGTTCCTGCATACTCACATTCACCAGTAATGGAACCGTACGAGTGGTTAGTAACGACCATCCCATGGTCTGCAACATACTTTGCTGCATTATAAATGATGCCACTAAAAACCTGGCTGATCATTGTTGCAAGTGGTGCTACGCCCTGGTACAATGCCTCCTTTATTCCCCCACCTGCAGCAGTTCCGGCAACATGTACGCCATGGTTATTGGGTAAAAAAGGAGCACGATTAATAATCCTGTCAACAATGTCAATATGTGTTGTAAGATCAGCATCGTCGCCTATGCCTATTACAACGTTTCGACCTTTTAAATTTTCTCCACCTGCAGTTATAGGTGCATTTAAAACACTCGCTTTATGACTTGCACGCACTTCATCGTTCAGCTTTTTATCTGCAGCAGGTAGTGATTGAACATAGTCAACAAATGGAAGTGAAGCAAGGTCACTCACTTTGTTTTGTGCAAGGCGAATTGTAAGAATATGATAAGCAGATAATTTATTGTCTACGATCTTATATTGCTCCTTCTCAAGCTCACTGTTAGCATCACTTATAGATGTCAGCCGGCTAATATTAACTAATACATCAACAGTTCCACTTTGCTTAACTGACCATGCAGGGAACCTGCGTTCTAATAGATTTACAGAAAGCTTTGCTTGTAAAGGAACTTGTACAATACTTTGTATTCCAGCCGTAATTAAAACATCTTTTGAAACCGGTTTCGATAGGGTAATACTAAATGCGTTATCGGGGATGTAATCGCCGAGCTCTATTCCCGCTTGCTTTAATTGATTCCTTTGCGTAGCTCCTGGTGTTTTATTAAACTGAACAATAGCAAAATATTTCCCTTTAAAAGCTTTTGATTCTTTGGTAAACTGTTCCCATAAAAAACGTGAAATGTTTGCTTGCGTTTGCAGTTGAGAGTTATTTAATCGCAACACGCTTTGCTTTGGCTGTGCGTTGATAGTATAAATGGCTAAGACGGTAAGAAGTGCAGTAAGTATAGATGATTTCATGAAGACTTTTTTCGGCTAATAAATTTACTCGAATTGCTACATACAGGTTGAAATAACCTGTAACCAGAACGCTTTATTTTAATAATTGTTTTAAATGGGGCCGGCAGTAGTAACCCGATTTAGCAGCCGTTGCGTCGCACTCTTGTACAGCTGTATGTGCATAGGCAGAACTGAAAGACTATTATCCTCATCTTATTACTTTACTTAAAAGACTCGCTTCTTCTATTTCTTCTTTGGTACACATTGCTTATTTTGATGGCTTAAAACTTTGCCATGGCAGAAATAAAAACTAAAGAAACAGAAGAAAGCGTGGAGCAATTTATAAAAACAACCTTCCTGATGAGCAGAAGCGAAAAGACTGTTTTACTGTGCTTGGTATGATGAAGGAAGTGACCGGGAAAGAGGCTAAGATGTGGGGTAGTAGTATTATAGGATTTGGTAACTATCATTATTAGTACGAAAGCGGGCATGAAGGAGATATGTGCATAATTGGTTTTTCACCTCGTAAACAAAATCTTACCCTTTACCTTAATGGTGGTTTTGATAAGCAGGAAGAACTAATGAAGCAATTGGGTAAGCATACAGTAGGTAAAGGATGCCTTTACATAAAAAAGCTGGAAGATATAAAGCCTGCTGTATTGAAGCAATTAATTGCAACATCGTTTGAAGGGATGGCAGGAAAAGCTGAATAAGAATATTTAGTACAAGAGTGCGACGCAACGGCTGCTTAATTAGGATTACAAAAGCTGGCTGCAAAAAAAATCCCGGCCTTATAAAAGAGCCGGGAAAATTATTTACGTTTTTCGGTTAGGTTAGTAGCACATTACATAGCAGCTAATTGCACTTTCTGCTGTAGTTCCATTACATTTTCTTTGAAGAGGCTATCAGTATCCATAAGGTCTTTTACTGTTTGGCAACTATGAATAACGGTGGTGTGATCGCGGCCGCCAAAGTGTTCGCCAATTGTTTTAAGAGAGTTCTTGGTGAAAGCCTTTGCAAGAAACATTGTTATCTGTCGCGCCTGCACAATCTCACGCTTACGTGTTTTTTGTAAGAGCTTATCGTAAGGCACATCAAAATATTCGCATACCATTTTTTGAATGGTTTCAATAGTGATCTCTTTACTGCTTGTCTTTACAAAGTTGCGTAGCACTTTCTTTGCAAGCTCAAGATCTATATCTCGGCGGTTTAATGAAGACTGGGCTAACAGAGATATCAATGCGCCTTCCAACTCGCGTATGTTGCTATTAATGTTATAAGAAACGTATTTTACTACCTCTCGTGGCATATCTAAACCATCGTTGCGCATTTTACGATCGAGTATTTCAATACGTGTATCGTAGTCCGGCATTTGAAGATCGGCACTTAAGCCCCAACGGAAGCGGCTTAACAATCTTTCCTGTAATCCATCTAAATCTTTAGGCGGCTTATCGCTTGATAACACCAATTGTTTACCTGACTGATGTAAGTGATTGAAGATGGCAAAGAATGCATCCTGGCTTTTCTCAGCACGATTAAAGAACTGCACATCATCAATGATCAACACATCTATTAATTGGTAGAAGTGAATGAAATCGTTGATGGCGTTATTGCGACTATGATCCTGGAATTGGTTAATAAACTTTTCGCTACTTACATATAATACAACCTTGTTAGGATGTAGTCTTTTTACATCGTTGCCTATTGCCTGTGCAAGGTGTGTTTTACCTAAACCAACACCACCATAAACAACTAATGGGTTAAACGAATTAGCGCCAGGCTTTTCAGCAACAGTTTTACCTGCGCGGCGAGCTACCCTGTTACAATCTCCCTCAATAAAAGTGTCGAAAGTATATATAGGATTAAGTTGCGGATCGATTTGCATCTTCTTAAGACCAGGAATAACAAACGGGTTCTTCACAGGGTTATTAATAACCAAAGGGAAGTCCATTTCGTTGTTGCTGTATGTTCTTAAGTTGTTAGCAGGAACATCCATGGTAAGAGGCTTGTTATTATTGTTGCCACTATCAACCATAATACGATACTCTAAGCGTGCATCTTTACCTAATTCTCTTTTTAGAGTCTTAGCAAGTAAGTTCACATAATGCTCTTCAAGGTATTCGTAAAAGAATTGACTTGGTACCTGGATAAGTAAAACATTGCCCTTCAGCTCTACCGGTTTAATTGGTTCGAACCATGTTTTGTAGTGTTGCCATTCAACTATATCTTTTATAATCTTCAAGCAATTACTCCAAACTATTTCGGCAGTTTTGGCCATGTTAATCACTTCAGTTTTTTGTATGATGTTATGAAAATTATCGTTTAAACTTCCGCTTCTTTAGTTCTTCACACATGTGAACAAAAAAATTTGGCGGGACGGCGAATATCAAACTTATTAATCTAAAAAAAAATTTTTTATCACCTTGTTTTTTCCCTTATTAATACAGTGTTGGCTTTCGTGTGATTAAATTTATTTTATTCATCAAATTAGTGTTTAAACATTTCATCTTTTTCACAACGGCTTTCTCTTAAAACTTATGAAAGCCTTGCTGGTATTGCTTTGTATTAAATAAAATATTTAAAGCAACCTATTGTATGCAAAGAAGATGATAACATTTGTTTTTACTAATACAACAATAAAATCTAATTACTTTTTACATTTTTTTTCTTATTAGAAATCATTAAAAAATGCCTCCACTTTTTCATCTTTTTTTAACTGCTTTATGCACATCTGCAAGTCTGCTTTTTAAAATATCTTCTCACAAATGTGGCTAGTCCGCCACAGTAGCTCCATTCTTATGCCAACGTATTTTTTTGTATATAACATTTTACTCCTATAATTATTTGTAGTTGTACTTACTCCTCTAATTTTTTTTTAATCTTAAGTATTTCCTCAGCATCTTAAAATCGGTTGAAATAAAAAGTGCAGAGAAAATTTTCTAAAAATGAATGGGCACTTCAAATAATTCGCACTGGCATTTACGATGATAGCTATCCCTTTAAGTTTTTTTCGATTTTAGCCTTCAATAAATTTTAATCAATATTTCTACTCCCAAAGTAGTACGGCATTATTTTAATAACCAAATTTTGTGCGAAACGAAGGCATTCATTCCAAATATTCTATCAGCTACTTGTTTAGTTTAGCAGACGTATGTTAAGAAATTACATAAAGGGAAGGATAAGGATGTAGCCGGTGCTACAAAAAAGTATTTCGAAGGATTTATAGTACGTCAAGGTACAAAATTAAAGTTCATACAAACAAGCTTTTCTGCCTTTAACAAGAAGATATATTGATACTTTTGCTCCAAATATTCATATAATGTCTTACGAGATCACAGGTAAATTAGTTGCACGGTTCGATACGGTTCAGCGTACAGAAAGTTTTAAAACAAGGGAATTTGTGATAGAGAAGTCGGATGATTTTAATGGACGTGCTATAACAAACTATGTTAAGTTTCAGTGCGTACAGGACCGCACAACAATGGTAGACCGGTTTAATATAGGCGATAACGTAAAGGTTCAGTTTAATATTAAAGGAACGAAGTGGGAGAAAGATGGTAAAACAAACTATATAACAAACCTTGATGCCTGGAGAATGGAAAGCGTTAAACTCGGACAAGACAATGCAAAAGAAGAAAACTATAACGACATTCCGCCTAGCGAAGAAGTTGTAGATGATCTGCCATTTTAAGTAAGACAATAAACAACTTTATTTTAGGTGAGAGGGGAGTTATTAGTAGTGTTGCTTGGTGAGCATTAGTTATGATAGCAACATTGTTGCGACGCTCCGTTCAACAGCAACTATCTATTTAGCTTCTATTATACAATGTGTAAGCAACTAGTTACAGACGGGCGAATAGAGAAAAGAAAGTACAAGTGAGTGACACAACGATGTTGAAACAAGGTAAACTGGTTGTCAACAAAAATCAACAACGCATAAGTGGGGTTATAATATAATTACGCCTCAGCAAGTACCGACAAAGACACTGCACAAATAATTTAACTTCTACAGGGGTTCTGCCTTTTAGGATAAAAACCTAACAGCATGCAAAAACAAATTTCACTAAAGCTGCAACCAAATGAAGCGGCAGACGATGCAGTAATTAAAGAATACATAGCCAGGAGCATTGGCAAAAAAGCAAACGATATTACTGGTTTCTATTGGCTAAAAAAAAGCATTGATGCAAGGGGCAGGCAAACCTGGATAAACGTAACGATCAATGCTTTTATTGAAGAGCCATTTATACAAAGAGAATTTGCAAGAATAAACTTTGGTGATGTTAGCAACGCCCCACATTCGGCTATTGTTATAGGTGCAGGACCAGCAGGTTTATTTGCCGCATTAAAACTAATTGAGAAAGGTATCAGGCCAATAGTGCTCGAACGTGGAAAAGATGTAAGAGCAAGACGCCGCGACCTCGCCGCACTAAACAAGGAGGGCGTTGTAAACCCGGAAAGCAATTATTGTTTTGGTGAAGGCGGCGCAGGTACATACAGCGATGGTAAATTATATACACGAAGTAATAAGCGTGGTGATATTAATCGCATACTAAACTTGTTTGTACAATACGGCGCCGAAGAAAAGATAATGATTGAGGCGCACCCCCACATTGGCACTAATAAACTTCCGCAGATTATTACTGCTATGCGGCAACAAATAATCGATAGCGGTGGGGTTTATTTATTTGATAAAAAAGTGACTGACTTTGTTATTGCAAACGATGTAATAAAAGGCGTTAAGACTGCTGATGGCGACACAATAAATGCTGATGCAGTCATACTTGCAACCGGACACTCAGCAAGAGATATTTTTAAACTGCTCGATTCGAAGAAGATTCTTATTGAAGCAAAGCCTTTTGCTTTAGGTGTGCGTGTTGAGCACCCACAATCTGTAATTGATAACATTCAGTATCACTGCACAAGTCGTGGTGAATATTTACCACCTGCTTCTTACAGTCTTGTACAGCAGGTAGAAGGTAAAGGTGTATTTAGTTTTTGCATGTGTCCCGGCGGCATTATTGCGCCTGCAGCCACTAACCCTGAAGAGTTGGTAGTTAATGGATGGAGCCCCAGTAAAAGAAATAATCCTTATGCCAATAGTGGCATGGTGGTAACAATAGAGCAGCAGGACCTGGTGAATTCTAAGGAGTATAATAACTATCTAAAATCCAAAGAAGCAAACGCGTCGTCTCCGTTGGCGCTAATGTATTTCCAGGAGATGGTAGAGAAAAATTGCTTTATAGCCGGTGGTGGAAACTTTGTTGCTCCGGCGCAACGATTGGTGGATTTCTGCCACAACAAGTTGTCAGTGAATTTACCTGCAAACAGCTACCTACCTGGCACTCATTCTTCAGACTTGTCTGTTCCTTTGCCGGTCTTCGTGCATAAAAGCTTGCAACAGGGGTTCATTGCTTTTGGCAAAAAGATGAAAGGTTATTTAACGAACGATGCAGTTGTTGTAGCTACAGAAAGCAGAACATCTTCGCCAGTTCGCATACCACGAAATAGTGATTTACAGCATCCGCAAATTAAAAATTTATATCCTTGCGGTGAAGGTGCAGGTTATGCCGGAGGTATTGTAAGTGCAGCAATGGATGGCGAAAGAGTGGCAGATAAAATTGCAACGGTAGTATTAAAATAAGAAAGCGAGTAACCGCTTCAAATCTCGCCAGACATGTATAAATTTGACCGTTTTCGGCTTTGCCACCCTTTGCGAGAATTCTCCTAAATTTGAGCCAGAATTTATTAAAGTATCAAATGACCAAAGGACCAATTGTAATTGTAGATGACGACCTGGACGACCAGGAAATTTACGAGGACGCTATAAGAGCCATCGCAATTCCTAATGAACTTAGGTTTTTCGACGGTGGACAAAAAGCCCTCGATTACCTCTACACCACCAGCGAGCAACCTTTCCTTATCTTGTCCGATGTGAACATGCCGCAGATGAATGGTCTCCAGTTTAAAGAAATCATTCAAAAAGACGACTTCCTAAAATCGAAGGGTATTCCCTTTGTTTTCATATCAACCAATGCCAGTAAAACTGCTGTGCAGCAGGCGCATACTTTAAGCGTTCAGGGCTATTTCGAAAAGCCAAGTAACATGGAAGACATAAAGAGCATGCTTAAAAAACTTTTTGATTATTGGGAGCTATGTAAACACGTAAACAATACTTAATAGTAGTAAATGCCGGAGTTTTTTTTGTTACCGGCACAAATAATTCTATTAAGCATCGTTGTGTCACTCACTTGTACTTTTATACCTACATCTACATTTTTTACGTACGTTATAAGCGGTTTCAGGCTGAAGCGATAACCGAGACCTATTGTCCTCAAAAAGTTTATCATTAGCGAAATAGAAACTCCTTCAAAGGTTCTGGTACCTATCATTTCGTTGGTAGCAAAAAATGGGCAATTATGAAATGTAAAAAGGATTGATTTATTTTATATTTAAATCAAACTTAAATGGAAACCTTAAATACTTTACCCGGCAACCAACTGCCACCTAACTACGTTCCCACCAGCGACGAGAAAACAATGGCCATCTTATCTCACATTCTCACCATAGTAGCCCCTATTATTGCCCCGCTAATTATTTACCTTATCAAAAAGGACGAATCGAAATATATTGAGTCTCATGCAAGAGAGTCCCTTAATTTTCAGCTTACAATGATGATAGTTGTTATTGGGCTTTTCATTACTATCATAGGTATCCTGCTTGTTTGGATAGTGGGGATTGTAGCATTGGTATTTGTAATAATTGCTACTATCAGCGCAAGCGAGGGCAAGTTGTATAAGTATCCTTTCAGCTTTAGGATTATTAAGCCTTAAAGAGGCTTTTTATACTACGATAAATGCATTATTTATACATAGTTGTACAAAATACTACAAAGCCCTGCTTAAAAACAGGGCTTTGTAGTAAAGGTTATAAGCCAAAATTATAGGCTACCCTAAAACCAATAAAGGGTAGAGTAGTATTGTTCTTGTTAACAGCTTCATATCTTGCTGCAATGTCAATTTGATTATTGATGATATAACCCGCATTCGCGGCATAAGTAAACCAACCCGACGAACCTTCTTGATTTTGAGTACTAATAGAAGTAAAACCTAATTGAGGTTCAAGGTAGATACCGTTAGGAACAACATTATAACGTACACCAGCCTTAATTGGAATAAAGTTTAGTGCTGGACGTTTTATTATAGCGTTTCCAACCTGGTATTCATCACCCGAAAAACTTACGTAACCGCCCGATAAAGTTAGTGCGGTACCAGCACCTACTGGAAATGCAATTTTCGCACTACCACCTACACCTATTTTTTGAGTTACGTTTAAGTCTCCTGTAGGTACCCCTAGTTCTGCTCCAATGCTTAAAGAAGGACGAACCTGGCTAAACGACTGGGTGAAGACGAAAGATAAGACAGCTAACATGCTTAGTTTGATACTTTTTTTCATAGTGTATATTTTATTTGACAGGCTATGTTTAAAAATCATGCCGTTTTTATAAATACCATAAAAACAAAAAACCCCACCATAAGGCAGGGTCAAACTTGTAGAAGGCTTAGCAATTAGAAACCTTGCGTTGCAACACCATCTTTAATGGCTTGTAAAGCTTTTGCTTCACTCATTATTGCAGCCATTTTATTGCCATTACCATCATGACCACCTGCCATGAAACCACCGCGAGCAGTTTTGGTGATCTTTGCATCGTGCATGGGAACATTTTTTTCTTTTGTTTTCAAGCAATATGCTTTGATCATTTTTTCAGTATCCATCTTGTTGAAATTTGGTTTTAATTATTAGAAGGGTGTTCTTGAACGGGCACAAGCTACAAATTTTTTTCTTTATACCTGATTAGTGGGTTTTATAGGCTACTAACGTAGGTTTGTGTAGTTGGGCTCCCGCATATTTCAGATCGATTATGTGAAAAAAAAGATATTGTAATTATAAGGCCGCTAGTAGTACAATTTGAAGAGGGCAGGTTAATAACGAGATTGATAATTTTAAGAAAAGCATAATAAAGATTTGCCGTATAAGTGAGTGACACAACGATGCTTAATATTTATTCAACTGCTGGAAACAAAAAATAAAAAAAATATGAGCATAAACAAAGCCGGCTTTCACCGGCTCTTATCTTTTTAGTTATGCAGTCCTTCAATACTTAGGTAGCGCTCACCTGTATCGTAATTAAATAAAAGCACCCGGCTTCCTTCAGGGATTTCAGGTAATTTTTTTGCCAGGGCGGCAAGGGTAGCGCCGCTTGATACACCAGCAAAAAGGCCTTCTTCTAAAGCTGCCCTTTTGGTGTACTCATAAGCACTCTCTTTGCTTACCTGGATAGTGCCATCTAAAACATCAGTATGCAAGTTTGCAGGAATGAAGCCTGCGCCAATACCTTGAAGTGGGTGCGGCCCAGGTGCGCCACCACTAATTACAGGTGAAAGCTCGGGCTCAACAGCAAATACTTTAATGTTGGGGAATTTCTCTTTCAGTAATTTACCCACAGCGGTAATATGTCCGCCAGTACCAACACCAGTAATAAAATAATCAAAGCCTTCAGGAAAATCGTTTAGTATTTCCTGCGCTGTTGTTTTAAAGTGTATATCAATGTTAGCTGGGTTCTCAAATTGTTGTGGCATCCATGCATTTGGAGTAGATGCTACTATTTCTTTTGCTTTTTCAATGGCACCCTTCATACCTTTTTCACGTGGAGTTAGTTCGAATGTTGCACCGTACACACTCATTAGTTTCCTTCTTTCAACACTCATTGATTCGGGCATTACCAAAATAAGCTTGTAGCCTTTTACGGCTGCTACTAATGCAAGACCAATACCTGTATTGCCCGAAGTAGGCTCAACAATTACACTGTTCTCATTTAGTATTCCTTTAGCCTCTGCATCTTCTATCATAGAAAGTGCAATACGATCTTTAATGCTACCGCCGGGGTTTTGCTTTTCTAATTTGGTCCACACCTCTATATTAGAAGGGAAAAGGCGGTTAACTCGAACATGCGGGGTATTACCAATAAGATCCAGAATGCTGTTTGCTTTCATATTGTAGTTGTTTATATTATAAAGTTAATCGGTTCAGTAAATTCTTTTCGATTAGTTATTAAGCTTTGGTTAGTATGATAAACGAGGCTGAACGACGGAACGGATTGAGTAACCCATGTATTGCCGCCAATAATACTATCGTTTCCAATTTTTGTCTGGCCTCCCAAGATGGTGCTACCAGCATAGATCACCACGTTATCGCCTATGGTTGGGTGTCGTTTCTTTTTTGCTTCCTCTTTTTTTACAGCCAATGCACCGAGGGTTACACCCTGGTAAATTTTTACATTATTACCTATAGAGGCTGTTTCTCCAACTACTACGCCTGTACCATGATCAATAAAAAAGGGGCAACCAATAGTAGCACCCGGATGAATATCGATACCTGTTTTGCTGTGTGCCCATTCGCTTATCATACGAGGAACCACAGGTATGTGCAACAGGTATAACTCGTGTGCCAGCCGATGTACCATTATGGCAAGAAAACCTGGATAGGAGAGAATAACTTCTTCAAGTGACTCTGCCGCCGGGTCAAAATCTAAAATCAGGTTCGCATCTTTTAATAGCTGATCCTTTATTTGAGGCAGTTGGTTAAAATAGTATTCAATCACTTCATCTGACCAGAAGCGCTCTTTTGCTTTTGCAATACTAATAAGTTCTTCTAATTGAAGCCTTAGTTCTTTTTGCGCACATTCATGATCCTTCAAAAATTGCTCAGGATTATCAGTAACAGGGAAAATATAATGAATCAGGTCTTCTATAAACCTGTTTACTTTTTGCCTTGATGGTAAAACGTCTTTTAAAATAAAGCCCGGGTACGTCATTTCTAAAAAATTGGACACAAAAGTAGTAACTTTTTTATTAGTCTACCAAAGTAGAAGACAATTGCCTAAAATAGCGCAGCTGGAGTAGTGTGTGAATTATTTTTTTGAGCAGGGTGAAGTTTTTCAATTCAGCATTGTTGTGTCACTCACTTGTACTATAAGTTTTTCATGTCTCCAAAGTTGTAAAGCGTAAACAGGCCTTTTTTTAAATATTGAAACTTTTCATAACCAATAGGTACGCTTGAAATTCATTTACATCCTTTCGTCAATTTTTATAATCGTTTAATTTAAATTAAATGCTTAATTCGATTCCTATATTTGTTGAGTTATTTAACCAAAACCAAACTGTTTATGAAAATTATGAAACAAGCTTTCAGCTTCTTCGTGCTTTCTTCATTTGTGATCGTGTTATCATCTGCAAAAATTGACAACGCCACACAAACAACACCGCCAGTTGTAACTGAGCAATCAACTGTAGCAGAGCAAAAAGAATTATCGTACAACGAGCTAAAAACAATGGTGGCCGAGTTGAAGGGTGAAAAACTTAGTTTTAAAGAGAAAGTGGCTTTAAAACTTTACAAGAAGAAAATCGCTAACAGCTTCCAGGGTGCAGCTGCTGAAGGAAAATCTCAACTTACTGCCGCACTTCTTGCTTTCTTTTTAGGTGGCATCGGTATCCACAGATTTTACCTCGGATATACTACAATCGGTATTCTACAAATACTCACCTTAGGTGGATTAGGTATTTGGGCTTTGAT
Source organism: Segetibacter sp. (assembly GCA_028288505.1). Classification (GTDB taxonomy): domain Bacteria; phylum Bacteroidota; class Bacteroidia; order Chitinophagales; family Chitinophagaceae; genus Segetibacter. Next base: position 15,385 of record JAQBNN010000181.1, read on the forward strand.
TGATTTCATTAGAATTCTTACTGGTGATCTTAAACCGAAAGATGGTGAGTATGGAACAACCTTATAATTAAGTAACTCACGTAATAAAAAGGGGCAGCTTGCAGCCCCTTTTTATTGTATTTGAATTTTTAGTGACGAAATTGCATAAAAAAAGAGATGATCAAATCATCTCTTTTTTTATTTATGCTTCTACTGACTGGTTCTTATTGTTGCTTAACGTTTAAAAGTACAAGTGAGTGACACAACGATGATGCTATGAAAAACATATGTTGGTCAACCAATATCTTAAACATCAATTCTTGCATACTTAGCATGGCTTTCAATAAACTCACGCCGAGGCGCAACATCGTCGCCCATTAGCATGCTAAATACCCGGTCAGCCTCAGCAGCACTTTCAATAGTTACCCTTTTTAAAGTACGGCGGGCCGGATCCATGGTTGTTTCCCAAAGTTGATCAGCATTCATTTCTCCTAATCCTTTGTAACGTTGAATGTTTACGCTGTCCTCTTTACCATTTCCCAGCTTTTCAACTAAAGCCTTCCTTTGCTCTTCGCTGTATGCATAGGCATGTTCTTTACCCCTTTTAACCATGTAGAGCGGCGGCTGCGCAATATATACATACCCAGCTTCTACCAGTTCTTTCATATACCTGAAAATAAAAGTCAGGATTAGGGTAGCGATGTGACTTCCATCAACATCGGCATCCGTCATAATAATGAGCTTGTGGTAGCGCAACTTTACGATGTTTAACTGCTTTGCATCCTCCACGGTACCTACGGTAACACCAAGAGCGGTATACATGTTCCTGATCTCCTCGTTTTCGTAGATCTTGTGTTCCATCGCCTTCTCCACGTTAAGGATCTTACCACGCAGCGGCAAAATCGCCTGGTAGCTACGGTCGCGACCTTGCTTCGCGGTACCACCTGCAGAGTCTCCCTCTACAAGGTATAGTTCCGTTTTGGTTGGGTCCCTTTCGCTGCAATCAGATAGTTTACCAGGAAGACCACCGCCGCTAAGTACAGTTTTACGCTGCACCATCTCACGCGCCTTTTTAGCAGCTACCCTTGCTTGTGCTGCAAGAACGATCTTAGAGATTACATTTTTCGCTTCCCTTGGGTTCTCTTCAAGATAAGCTTCCAATGCACGGGCAACAGTTGTTTGAACAATACCGCTCACCTCGCTATTACCCAACTTGGTTTTTGTCTGCCCTTCAAACTGGGGCTCAGGCACTTTAACTGAGATGATGGAACTAAGACCCTCTCTAAAGTCATCGCCTTCAACCTGTACTTTAGCTTTTTCGAACAAGCCGTTCTTATCGCCAAAGGTTTTGAAAACCCTGGTTAAAGCCTGCCTGAAACCGGTAACGTGCGTACCACCTTCGATGGTATTAATATTATTTACGTATGAAAATATGTGTTCTTTATAGTCGTCGTTGTAGCTCATTGCTACTTCCACAGCAACGTTGCTTGCTTCATCAAGCCCCTCAACGTACAAAGTATTTGGAATAATAGGAGTGCGGTTACCGTTACGGTCCAGCATCTCTACAAATTCAACAATACCGCCTTCGCTGTAAAAATTCTTTGTGTACGGTTTGTCATTCTCCATTTCGCGCAAATCAGTCAAATTAATGCTGATGCGCTTGTTCAGGTACGAAAGTTCACGAAGCCTGCCTTCAAGAATATCTTTGTTATAGTCTGATGTAATGAAAATTGAATCGTCGGGCCAAAAATGTACGGTTGTACCAGTTAAATCAGAGGTGCCAATTTCGCGTACCGGATATTGTGGAGCGCCGCACTTGTATTCCTGCTCATATATTTTTCCATCGCGGTATACGGTTACCTGCAATAATTTACTCAAGGCGTTTACGCAACTTACACCCACACCGTGCAATCCGCCACTCACTTTATAGGTGTTCTTATCAAATTTTCCACCCGCATGCAGTACAGTCATCACCACTTCCAGTGCACTACGCTGCTCCTTGGTATGCATAGCCGTTGGAATGCCACGGCCATCATCGCTTACGCTTATCGAATTGTCCTCGTGAATGATTACATTGATATTTTTACAATATCCAGCTAAAGCTTCATCAATACTATTATCAACAACTTCGTACACCAGATGATGCAAACCTTTTACGCCAACATCGCCAATGTACATGGCGGGTCTTTTGCGCACCGCTTCCAGGCCCTCTAAAACCTGAATACTATCGGCGCCATAGGCAGGCATCTCGGCAATTGTTTCACTTAATATTTCTTCGTTCATAACTGATTGAAATTCCTTCTGTTTATTGATTTTGAGAAGGTGCGCAAATGTATGAAAAATAAGCGGGTTTAATCGTTAAAAAGAAGGCCTTCCAGACCGTAAAAGTTGATTGTGGATATGGTGTTAATCCAGATATATTGGAGCCCGCATTTGTTACTAATAAGGCTTTGCTTGCGACGCTCCGTTCGTCTTTAAGCTCTTTGGGGAGCTTTTGATGAAAAAGCCTGTTAGTTCTTTTCCCTCATTTTCTTATAGATTTTTAGGGCAAGCATTAGTACAATTATAAATATAAAAAGACCTGCTAATCCCCACACTAAGCTTATGCTTTGTTTTACCGTGGCCAACATCACTATGGCAATTAAGAAAACGGTGGCTACTTCATTCCAGGCTCTTAATTGCTGCGAGGTATATTTAAAAACCAGGTTGACCTGCTGCTTAAATATTCTGTGGAGGAAAAAGAAGTAAACGTATAGGCCAATGACAAAAAACAGTTTTATTAAAAGCCACTGGCCCTGCTCATCAAACAAAACATTATCCCAATTAGCAGTAAACATTACAACGGGCCCTAAAATAAGCGTGAGGATAGCGGACGGCCAGGTAATTCCAAACCAGAGCCTCTTCATCATTACAGTAAACTGATCGTGCAAAACTTTCCGTGTTACCTCATCTTTTTCTTCAGCCTCAGTGTTGTAAATAAATAGCCGTGGCATATAAAATAGCCCTGCAAACCAGGTAACAACAAATATGATATGAAGAGCCTTTAAGTAAAGCATAAGTTTTGTTTGTTATTCGTACGAGGCTATAACTTACTACTAGCTCGACTTTTGCAAATGTAATACCTCCTCCAGTACCATATTGGTGCTTCCTGCCGCGTAGTCATTCACCCACATTTTTAAAGTTTTCACCCATGCTGGATGCGTATTCAAACAAGGGATCATATTAAAACTTTCTCCTCCTGCGTGTATAAAAGTTTCTTTTCCCTCTACCGCAATTTCTTCCAGGGTCTCCAGGCAATCGCTTATAAATGCAGGACAAACCACCAGCAGCTTTTTAATTCCTTCGTTGGGTAATTGTGCCAGTCTTCCGGCAGTGTAAGGTTTCAACCATTCGTCTTTGCCTAAACGCGACTGAAAAGAGTAGTTGTATTTTTCCTTCGGCAAACCAAGCTTTTCAGCTACGAGTTTTGTTGTGGTGAAGCAGTGGTGCCTGTAGCATCTATTATGCGCTGAAGAAGGAAGTTCGCAGCAGGCATATTGCTTTAAGCAATGCTTACCTGTAATATCTCCTTTATGTATATGCCGCTCGGGAACACCATGGTAACTAAATAGTACCTGGTCGTATTCCTGGTCCAGGTAGGGTTTAATACTTTCCGCCAAGGCACTTAAGTAGTTTTCTTCGTTATAATAAGGCTTAATAATAGTAAGCTTAAAGTTGTACCCTTTTTTCTTGTGAACCTCTTTTGCATGCTCAACTGCCGTTTCGTAGCTCGACATGGCATAGTGCGGATACATCGGAATTGCAATTACTTCATCGAGGTCAGGCTCCCTCTCTAATAATTTGTCGTAGGCATACTGCATAGTTGGATTACCGTATCGCATTGCAACTTCTACAGGTTCTGTTAACTCAGTTTGTAAAGCTTGCTGCAATTGTTTGGTAAGTACAATTAAAGGAGAGCCCTCTTTTGTCCAGATGGATTTGTATGCTTCGGCAGATTTAGGAGCACGAAAGGGTACAATGACGGCGCCTACCAGAAATGAACGGAATGAATAAGTAAAGTCTATCACCCGGGCATCCATCAAAAATTCCATCAGGTATTTCCTTACATCTTTTACTTGCGTGCTGTCGGGTGAACCAAGGTTCATTAGCACGATGCCTCTTTTAGCCATACTTTAATATAATTGACAAAAGTAAACCTCGAAGTGTAAGAAAAGTTTAAAAAAAACGCCAGAAACCTGTTGCTATAAACAAAAGAGCATGGTGTAAAACACCATGCTCTTTTGCAATCAATAAAACTTTACTTCAAAATGACAAAAACGCAATCACAATTCATACAGGCAAAAAAACAAGCAATCGAAAAAGGCAGTATCTAAAGCGATACCGGTACAAATAAAAGAATGTTTTTTGAAACTAACAAACGTTAGTGTGTTTTTCCTTTTATTTTTTTAAAACATATTGCAAGAAAAAGTTGAATAGGGCGATGACAGTACAAGTGAGTGACACAACGATGTTGACATTGATCTGCGCTGGTTACAAAATAAAAAAAGCAATTTTAAATAGGGTTTAAGTAAGGTGACAACAATCATTGTTTATTATGACAAAGCAATGACACAGAAATTATGTTGAGGATTGTTGCGATAGTAATTTTGTGGCACAGAATTTAAACAACCGAATGCCGCAAGAAAACCAGGGAATATCTAAATTTTTTATAGCAGGGATCAATTACAAAAAAACGGATGCTTCGGTGAGAGGGCAGTTTGCCATTAATAACGACCAGTACGAAAATATTTTAGCTCTGGCTCCTTCCTTTGGTTTAAAAGATTTCTTTATACTTTCTACTTGCAACCGGACTGAGATTTATGGTTTTGCTGAAAGCTCCACTGAGCTGATTGATCTTCTTTGTACACAAACTGTTGGTACAAAAGAAACCTTTACTGAACTTTCTTATATAAAAAATGGTAAGCAAGCTGTACAACATTTATTTGAAGTTGGTGCAGGGTTAGAAAGCCAGATTTTAGGTGACTATGAAATTATTGGTCAAATAAAATTGGCTGTAAGGTTTGCTAAAGAGCGTGGCTTTGTGAGTGCTATTTTGGATAGAATGATTAATTGCGTACTTGCGTCCACTAAAGTTATTAAGAATAATACCGCACTTAGTGGTGGAACTGTTTCGGTTTCGTTCGCGGCGGTACAATACATTAAGAAGCACGTTCAAAATATCTGCGATAAAAAAATATTGCTTTTAGGCGTTGGTAAAATTGGCAGAAATACTTGCAAGAATGTTGTTGACTATTTAGAGACTAAGAACATCACTTTAATTAACCGTACAGAAGAGAAAGCTGCTGAGCTTGCACAGGAAATTGGTTTACAATACGCACCCCTTGCTGATCTTAATAAACATATTGAAGCTTCTGATATCATTCTTGTATCAACAAACGCAGTTGAACCAACCATCTTAAAAAGCCAGTTAGAAAACAAGGGCAACAAAATAATTATCGATCTTTCTATTCCTTATAATGTTGAGAAGGCTGCTGAGCAATTGCCAAATGTTCAATTGGTAAACGTTGATGAGCTCTCTAAATTAAAAGACGAAACATTACAAAAACGTGAGGCGGAAATTCCAAAAGCAAAAGAGATAATTGCAGATTACCTGCAGGAGTTTTTGGAGTGGACAAACATGCGCAAACACGCACCAATATTACATGCGCTAAAGCAAAAGCTGCACGACATGCACCATTGCGAAATGTTTCTATCTGCACATCCTACTTACACATCTGTTGCAACCGATCCGCGTTGTAAATATGCTATTCAAAAGGTGCTAAATACTACTGCTGTAAAAATGCGTAATGCTAACCAGCCTGGCTGTAATTACATTCACGCTATTAACGAATTTATCACTAACGTTAATTAATTATGCAGGGAAAGGTTTTGAAGATTGGCACTCGCGAAAGCCAATTAGCAGTATGGCAGGCTACACAGGTAAAAAATTTATTAGCAGAAAGCGGCGTTGAAGCTGAGCTTGTTTATATAAAGAGCGAAGGGGATATTGATCTTCAAACGCCTTTATATGAAATGGGTGTGCAAGGCATTTTTACCCGTAGCTTAGATATCGCTTTATTAAGCGGTCGCATTGATCTGGCTGTTCATAGCATGAAAGATGTGCCAACACAATTACCTAAAGGAATTTTGCAGGCAGCTGTTTTAAAGCGAGCTTCTTATAAAGATCTATTGGTTTTTAAAGGAGATCGTTCCGCAATGGAAGAGGCACTTGGTATAACTAATAACGAGTGGAACGACAACCATGCGCACACTAAAATGGTGAATAACGTTTCATCAATTAGCGATAACAACAACTCTAATAAAACAATTTATAAGATAGCAACCAGCAGCATTCGTCGCAAGGCGCAGTGGTTGCATCGGTATCCGCATCATACTTTAGATAACCTTCGCGGCAACGTAAATACGAGGCTTCGCAAGGTTGAAGAAAGCGATTGGAACGGTGCCATTTTCGCTGCTGCAGGTCTTGAAAGAATCGATCTTCGTCCTGAAAATTCTATTGAGTTAGATTGGATGCTGCCTGCGCCGGCACAAGGTGCAATTATGGTTGTTTGTCGGGATGAAGATGAATTTACTTTTAATGCTTGTCGCCATTTTCACGATGCTGATACTGCCATTTGTACTAAGGTTGAGCGCGACTTTTTAAGGGCTTTAATGGGCGGCTGTTCTACCCCAATTAGCGGACTTGCAGAGATAAAAAATCAATACTTGGTCTTTAAAGGAAACATCTTATCTGTTGATGGTAAGCAGAAGTCGCAAGTCGAATTATCCAAACCTATTGATGAAGCGGACCAGCTTGGTTACCTTGCAGGCTCTCAAATTCTAGCAGACGGAGGAAGGGTAATTGCAGATGCAATCCCGAATGGCGGAGAGCATGCTTAGTATAAGTTGTACTTGAATACCAGCATTTGTTTTTTATAGCATCATCGTTGCGTCGCAATCACTTCATCTGTAAATCTTTTGGCAGCAAATAATCCATCCTCTTAAATGACTAACAATCTTATTAAAATATTATCTACCCGTCCACTTGCAGAAACAGTAATGGAAAATGCAAGAGCTAAGGATTTTGAAATAGATATTGCTTCGTTTATTGAGACCAATAACACAATTGATCAAATAACCGGAAGAAAGATTAGTCAATATGCTTCAAAAGAAATTGCTGTAGTATTCACCAGCATGAATGCGGCTGAAGCAGTAATAGATTGTTTAAATGCACTAGGTGCAGAGCCGGAATGGACTATTTATACATTAGGAGGAGTTACACAAAAGATTTTAGAGGATGCTTTAACAGGCAGTGAGATTTTTGGTGATGCAATAAATGCAGCACAAATAGCAAAAACTATTATTGAAAATGAAGAAGAGGAAGTTGTATTCTTTTGTGGCAATCAAAGAAGAGATGAACTGCCAAGCCTACTAAAGAGAGAAGAAATAAAAGTAGATGAAGTGGTAGTGTATGAAACAATTGAGACACCTGTAAAAATTAAAAAAGAATACAGCGGCATTTTGTTCTTTAGTCCAAGTGCTGTAAAAAGTTTTTTTAAAGCTAACACTGTTGACAGCAATACCGTTTTATTTGCTATTGGTACTACAACTGCTGACGAGTTAAAGAAGCATTCAAACAATAAAGTTTTAATTGGATCGCAACCTAACAAAGAGTTTTTAGCTGAGCAGGCAATGCAGTATTTATTGAAAGCAAATCAAGCAGATTAATAATCGTAGTACAACTGCTGCTTATAGAACTGAAAGTACAAGTGAGTGACACAACGATGTTGAATATAGATAAAAGGCTTGTACAAAAAAATAAAATATCGAAGACGATAAACAAACAAAAGAGTTAAGTGCAATACTTACAAGAAAAATAATACAATGGCTGAACTAAAAAACGACCTGATACTGCGAGCACTTAAAGGCGAACAAGTTGAACGAGTACCTGTTTGGATGATGCGCCAGGCAGGTCGGTACCTTCCTGATTACTTGAAGCTAAAAGCGAAGTATGACTTTTTTACAAGAGTTGAAACACCTGAGCTGGCGACAGCGATAACGCTACAACCAATTGACCAGGTGGGAGTAGATGCAGCCATTATTTTTTCTGATATTTTGGTGATACCGCAAGCAATGGGTGTGCAGGTTTTAATGGAAGAAGGTAAAGGCCCATCGTTACCAAATGTTATTAAGAACCAACAAGACATTGATGCTTTAATAACTGAAGGCGCAGAAGAAAGTTTGAAGTATGTGTGTGATGCTTTATCACTTACAAAGCAAGAACTAAATGGCCGTGTTCCGCTAATTGGTTTTGCTGGTGCACCATGGACAATATTATGTTACATGGTTGAAGGCAAGGGTAGCAAGACATGGGATAAGGCAAAGCAATTTGCTTACACACAGCCACAACTTGCTCATCAATTATTACAGAAGATTACAGATATAACGATAGATTATTTAAAAGCGCAAATAAGAGCAGGTGCTGATCTTGTACAAGTTTTCGACAGTTGGGCGGGTTCATTAAGTCCTTCAGATTTTAAAACTTATGCGCAACCTTATCTTGTTCAGATATCTGATGCTGTTTCGCCTTTTGCACCTGTTATTTTGTTTCCCAAAGGAACTTGGTATGCAATAGAAGACTTAAGTAAAACAAGTGCGTCCGGCATTGGTATAGATTGGACAATAACACCACAACAAGCTCGTGCTTTTGCTGGCGACCGTGTGACACTTCAGGGTAATTTCGATCCATCAAAATTATTAGCACCAATACCTGAGATTAAGAAAGCAGTGAAAGAAATGATTGACGGTTTTGGAACACAACGTTACATAGCTAACCTTGGTCACGGCATAATGCCCAATGTTCCTGTTGATCATGCGAAGGCATTTGTCGAGGCGGTGAAGGAATATCGCCCCCACTAACTCCCCTAAAGGGGGAGAACCAAAGACACGAATACGAACTGGAATGATAGAAGCAGATAATCATACTTACGATCTTTTTTCAATTCCCCCTTCGGGGGTTAGGGGGAATTGGATCTCATTCATTCATCAACTACAAGATGACATCTGCACTGCATTAGAACAAGCAGATGGCAAAGCAAAGTTTTTTGAAGATAAATGGGAGCGTGAAGAAGGTGGAGGTGGTAAAACTCGTGTAATTGCTAACGGAGATGTGATTGAAAAAGGTGGTGTAAATACATCAATTGTGTTTGGAGATGTTACCGAGCAAATGCGTAAGCAATTAAAGATTGAAGGACATAAATGGTTTGCTTGCGGGTTGAGTTTAGTTATTCATCCTTTCAATCCTTTTGTGCCAACAGTGCATTGCAATTACAGGATGTTTGAGTTGTATAATGAGCAGGATGAAGTTATAGACAGGTGGTTCGGAGGTGGTACCGATCTTACACCTTATTACCTAATTGAAGAAGACGCAATACGTTTTCACCAGGTTTATAAAAATGCATGTAATAAACTTGATAAAAGCTTTTATCCTGAATTTAAAAAGGTTTGCGACGATTACTTTGTGAACACACACAGGGGAAATGAGCGTAGAGGTATAGGCGGAATCTTTTACGATCATAAACGACCAAACGAAAAACAAAACGTTGCTTTTTGGATGCAACTAGCTAACAACTGCGGTTACGCTTTTATAGAATCTTATATTCCTATTATTGAAAAAAGAAAGCGTACAAAGTTTACAGAACAACATAAGCATTGGCAGGAAATAAGAAGAGGAAGATATGTTGAGTTTAACCTTGTTCACGACAGAGGAACGATCTTCGGTTTAAAAACAAACGGAAGAATAGAAAGTATCTTGATGAGCCTTCCACCCACTGTTAGATTTGAATACAACTACCAACCTGTGCCAGGCTCAGATGAAGACAAGCTTTTGCAGGCCTGTCTTCATCCTAAAGAATGGATAACAGAAGAATCTACAGAGCAGGAAAAATTAGAGTGGGCGAGACGATCAAACAGCTGCTAAACGCAGCTCATTTTAATTTAGAAAATTTAATTGAGGATGATTTTACAAAGAAGAAATAGAATACTAAGAGCAACACCTGCTATTCGCGCAATGGTTGCTGAAACAATTGTTACACCTAATGATTTTATCGCTCCTTTGTTTATTGATGAAGGCGAAAATATAAAGACAGAAATAGCATCAATGCCGGGCTATTATCGCAATAGCCTTGATATTACGGTTAAAGAAGTAAAGGAACTATGGAGTTTAGGAATTAAGTGTGTGCTGCTATTTATAAAATGCAAAGACGAACTAAAAGATAATACCGGAAAGGAAGCATGGAATAAAAATGGCCTTATGCAACGAAGCATAAAAGCTATTAAAGATGCAGTTCCTGAAATGTATGTGATGACTGATGTAGCGCTCGATCCGTATTCATCTTACGGCCATGATGGTATTGTAGAAAATGGTGAGATCATAAACGATCCAACCGTTGAAGCTTTAGTAAAGATGAGCATTAGCCATGCAGAGGCTGGAGTTGATATGGTTGCACCAAGCGATATGATGGATGGCCGCATTGGTGCCATACGTGCAGGTCTTGAGCAAAGTAATTTTACTAAAACTGGCATCATGGCTTATAGCGCTAAGTACGCTTCATGCTTCTATGGTCCGTTTAGAGATGCGCTTGAAAGTGCCCCTGGTTTTGGTGATAAGAAGACTTACCAGATGGATCCGGCCAACCGTACTGAAGCAGTTAAGGAAGCGATAATGGATGTAGAAGAAGGCGCCGATATAGTTATGGTAAAGCCTGGCTTGCCTTACCTTGATATTCTTCGCGATGTTAAAAATGCTGTTGATGTTCCTGTTAGCGTTTACAATATTAGTGGTGAGTACGCAATGATAAAAGCGGCTGCACAAAGAGGTTGGATCAATGAAGACAAAGCCATTATTGAAACACTAACTAGTTTTAAAAGAGCGGGTGCCGATCTTATAGCAACTTACTTTGCAAAAGATGCTGCAAAATTATTAGGTCAATAATATTTTGTACTTAGCAGTAGTACAAAAATTAAGCTTCCGTTGCGTCGCACTCTTGTACTGAATATCTTTATGCAGCAATCTTTACAGCTTGCAGAATTAAAATTTACAATTACCCGCCCAACAATAAGCAATGATCAATAAAAGCAAAGAACTTTTCGAACGTGCGCAACAAAGTATTCCCGGGGGTGTAAACTCGCCAGTACGTGCATTTAAAAGTGTAGGCGGAACACCCATATTTATAAAGAAAGCAAAGGGTGCTTATTTATACGATGCTGATGGTAATCGTTACATTGATTATATCGCTTCATGGGGTCCAATGATATTAGGACATGCCTATGAACCTGTAGTAAAAGCTATCCAGGAATATGCAGCATACTCAACATCATACGGCGCACCAACTGAGTTGGAGATCGAAATGGCTGAACTAATTCTTAGCATGGTTCCAAATGTCGACATGATAAGAATGGTAAGCAGTGGCACAGAAGCTTGCATGAGTGCATTACGTTTAGCAAGAGGTTATACGGGTAAGAATAAAGTAATAAAGTTTGAAGGTCACTATCATGGACATGCCGATAGTTTTTTAGTTAAAGCAGGAAGCGGTTTAGCCACTTTAAATATTCAAACAGTTCCCGGTATAACTGCTGGTGTTTCTGTAGATACCTTGGTTGCTTCTTATAATAAGCTTGATGAGGTAAGGCAACTGGTAAATGAAAATAAAGGTGAAGTTGCTGCAATAATTTTAGAACCTGTTGCAGGCAACATGGGTTGCATTTTACCAGAAGCAGGTTTTTTAGAAGGTATACGTCAACTGTGTGATGAGGAAGGAATAGTGTTGATAATGGATGAGGTGATGACAGGGTTTAGATTAGCACCTGGTGGCGCACAAGAGCTGCTTGGTATAAGAGCTGATTTAGTAACTTACGGAAAAGTAATAGGTGGTGGAATGCCGGTTGGAGCTTTTGGAGGTAAAAAAGAAATAATGCAACACATTGCCCCTCTTGGTAACGTCTACCAGGCAGGCACTTTAAGTGGTAATCCTATTGCAATGATTGCTGGTTACACTACGCTTAAAACGCTAAAAGATAATCCTGCTATTTATAAAGAGCTTGAAGAAAAGTGTACTTACTTACATAAAGGATTAGATGAAGTATTAAAAGCATGGGGACAACCTTATGTTATTAATCAACTAGGCTCAATGATCAGCCTTCACTTTAGCGATCATGCGGTTACTGATTTCACCTCTGCTGCATCAGCTAACAATGCGAGGTTCAATAAGTTTTTCCATGCCATGTTGAAGAGAGGTATCTATCTTCCGCCGTCCGCTTTTGAAGCATGGTTTTTATGCAACGCGCTTACTTATGCCGATCTCGATGAAACAATTAAAGCAGCAAAAGTTAGCCTCAACGAAACAGGCAATATTTAAGACGGGTGTCGTAATATTTAATTTGGCTAGATAGGCATTCAGTTTCTTTCTTAAGTTGTCCATCTGAAATGCGTACTTCTACCGCTTAGGCCAAAAGAAACTCCGTTAGATAAACTT
>JAQBNN010000205.1 GCA_028288505.1 Segetibacter sp.
AAGTTGGAAAAATTTTGATGGCGCAGAGTTCAACCACACTTAAGAAAATGTCTTTAGAACTAGGGGGTAACGCGCCGTTAATTGTATTTGACGACGCCAACATTCAACAGGCGGTAAAGGGGGCCATTGCAAGCAAGTACCGGAATGCCGGGCAAACATGTGTATGTGTAAACCGCATTTTTGTACAGGAAGGAATTTATGCTGCTTTTATGAGGGAATACAAGAAAGCGGTTAAAGGTTTAAAGGTTGGTGCCGGCACCGGAAAGGGAATTGACATTGGTCCTTTGATCAATAAGGATTCGGTCAAAAAGGTCAACCGCTTATTAAAAGATGCGGTAAAAAAAGATGGCACAATTACGTTGGGAGGACAACAACACGAGGCAGGGCCTTTATTCTTTCAGCCCACCATAATTGAGAATTGTAATACGAAGATGGCTTTAAGTGAAGAAGAAATATTTGGGCCTGTGTCAGCGGTCTTCAAATTCTCCTCGGAAGATGAAGTGGTTAAATTAGCGAATGATACGGCTTACGGCTTAGCTGCTTATTTCTTCTCGCAAAACATTAACCGTGTATGGCGCGTAGCAGAAAGATTAGAATATGGAATGGTTGGCATAAATGAGGGAATAATATCGCACGCTGAAGCGCCTTTCGGCGGTGTAAAGGAAAGCGGTTTTGGTCGCGAAGGCAGCAAATATGGCATTGAGGATTATGTGAACATAAAATATTTGTGCTTAGGCGGAATGTAGCAAGCGAGCACAGGTTGTTGCAGGTAGAACCAAAAGTACAAGAGTGCGACGCAACGGCTGCTTAACCAAAAGTACAAATGCCGGCCTCCAAATTTATTTTTCATAAATTCTTTCAACTGCATCTTTAAATTTCTCCATCACTATCTTTCTTTTTAAACTCATTTTCGGGGTCATTTCACCGGTATCAATGGTCCACTCCTGCGGGAGCAATTCAAACTTTTTAATTTGCTCCACCTGGTTAAAATATTTGTTGTAGGTATCAATAAGTTCCCTGTACAACTTTACAACCTGGGGAAGTTTTATTACTTCTTCGTTATTGGTGAACGGAATGTTTTGCTCACGCATCCAGAGCTTTAAATTTGGAAATGAAGGCACGATGAGGGCGCCAACAAATTTGCGCTCTGCACCAACTACAATCAACTGTTCAATAAAAGGACTCTCTTTTAATTTGTTTTCGATAGGCTGAGGGGCTACATACTTGCCACCACTCGTTTTAAACAACTCTTTTTTACGATCGGTGATCTTCAAAAACTTTCCGTCCCACACGCCGATATCGCCGGTGTGCAGCCAGCCATCAATTATCACCTCCTCAGTAAGATCAGGACGTTTGTAATAACCAACCATTACGCATGGTCCCTGCACGAGGATCTCGCTGTCTTCTGCAAGCTTAACCTTTAAGCCATTCAATGGCAAACCAACTGTTCCAAATTTTGTGTCAACACTTTGATCTTTCCTGTTTACACTTATAACCGGGCTGTTTTCAGTAGGGCCGTAGCCTTCATAAACGGGAATTTTCGCAGCATTAAAAATGCGCATTAGGTTAATAGGACAGGCGGCTCCACCAGTAATAATGAAGCTTACATTTCCACCTAACGCCTCCCTCCATTTACTAAAAATAAGTTTGTTAGCAAGGGCAAGCTGTATGTTGTAAGCAATGCCACCACTTTCAAGGTTGTCGTACTTTTCTGCTAAAGAAACGGCCCAGTAAAACAGTTTTCTTTTTACACCAGTCAACTCATTACCCTTCTGCATTATCTTTTCGAAAACCTTTTCCAGTAACCGCGGTACCGTGGTGAAACCATCAGGTTTTACCTCCCTTAAATTGTCACCAATTGTTTCAAGGCTTTCTGCATAATAAATGCTGATGCCGCTAAACAAATAAATGTAGGTAACCATTTTCTCGAAGATGTGATTAAGCGGCAGAAAGCTTAAAACTTTCTGGTGCGGCGCATCAGGAAATGGAAAGCTCTCCCTGGAAAAAGCAAGGTTAGTATAAATGTTTTTGTGACTTAACATAACGCCCTTTGGCGTACCCGTTGTACCCGAAGTATAGATGATTGTTGCTACGTGTTCAACCGATATAGATGCTTTAATTTTTTCGACTTGTGCAAGTGTTTGTTCATCTGCCAGTGCCGGTATTTCGCTCCAATGATTAGCACCTTCAACATGATCGAAAGTATAAATCATGGTTAAGCTAGGCACTTTCTCTTTTATTGAAATTACTTTTTCATACAGGTCGTGGTTGCTTACTATAATTAATTTTACTGATGCATCAGAAAGTATAAACTGTAGCTCATTAATATGTGTGGTGGGATAAATTGGAACGAGTATAGCACCTGTTTGCTGCACGGCAAGATCTGTAAAAATCCACTCGGGTCGGTTGCTACTAATAATAGCAACCTTATCTGATCCTTCCGCTGACATGTTGTTGGCACTAATGCCTAATTTTAAAAGGCCGGCGCTAAAGTTATTGGCTATTTGCTGTACCTGCGCTGTGCTGTAAGGCTTCCACACACCTTCTTCTTTAGCAACAAGCATATCAGTTTTTGTAAAGGCCGATAACTGGTATTCAACGCAGTCAAACAATCGCTTAATCGTCATACTATTATTCATTCAATCGTTATTGCAATTTGGGTAAGAAGCAGTTAAGTTAAGAAGTATATTTTGTTGACAAGCAGTGTATCTTAATTCGCCATCGTTGTGTCACTCCCTTGTACTGTTATTTCTTCACTCAGCGCCTAACAAAGCTGCTTAGCTGCTCTTGGTATAGCATAGCTGGTTTTTAACACCCAAACCGTCTTAAACGGTCTTAGGTTATATTAGACATTATCCTACAAATAAAAAAGCCGGTAAAAATCTTACCAGCTTTATATTCTGTTGCTTGTATTAGCTATTTTTTTTACTTGAAAACAAGCGACTGTGAATTGGTTTTTAGAAGCAGCATAAAGAACAAAAAGTACAAGTGAGTGACACAACGATGTTGAAACTATTAGTTCAGCAGGCTGGAAGTAATTCAACATACACCTCTACTTCGCCTCATTATACTGGGCGAACCACGATGAATACTTCACGTAATTATTAGCGATCCTGTTAATCTCTCCATTTATTTTTTCCTGCGAAACGTCTTTCACTTTTTTAGCAGGAACGCCGGCATAAATGCTTCCTTCTTCCACAATGGTTCCTTCCAGCACAACTGCACCCGCTGCTATAATTGAATTGCTATGTACTACACAACGATCCATTACAATGGCACCCATTCCTATCAGCACGTTATCATGTACAGTGCACCCATGTACAATTGCATTATGCCCAATAGAAACATTGTTGCCAATGTGGGTAGGATGCAATTGGTAAGTGCAGTGAACTACTGCATTGTCCTGTACATTTACTTTGTTGCCCATCCTGATAAAATTTACGTCACCTCTAATAACTGCATTAAACCAGATGCTGCATTCGTCACCCATTACTACGTCGCCCACAATAGTGGCGTTGGGCGCTATAAAGCAGTTGTTGCCATTAACCGGTGTTTTATCGTTTACAGTAAGTATATAAGCCATGAAAAGAATTTAAAATTCAAAATTAAAAATTAAAAAATGAGTGCTGTTGCAGTCATGTTTTTTGTTGCTGAATAGAATACTAATTGTACAAGTGAGTGACACAACGATGCTTAATTAATATACAAACGCCGATACCAAAATCTTTTTCAAATATCAAGCTAATAGCTGAAGTATGCGTATTTACAAAAACTATTACTCTCCATCTTAATGGGTGTTACTTAATTTCGCCTGCAATTACATAATGATGACCAATCGTCAACTATTTTTAAGTCACGTTGCCCAAACTTCGCCATCTCCAATTGGTATTGAAATGGTGAGAGCAAAGGGGGTGAACATGTGGGATGTTAGTGGTAAAAAATACATTGATCTTATTGCAGGTTTTAGTGTTTGTAATATTGGCCACGGTCATCCTAAAGTTGTAAAGGCAATTACAGACCAGGTGAATGAATATATGCACCTGATTGTTTACGGCGAGTTTATACAAACTCCGCAGGTTGCGTATGCTACAAAGCTTACTGATCATCTTCCTGCTTCATTGAACAGCGTTTATTTTACCAACAGTGGCGCAGAGGCGACCGAAGGCGCCATGAAACTTGCAAAGCGGGCAACGGGACGCACAAAAATGATTGCGTGTAACAAGGCTTATCATGGTAGTACGCAAGGCGCTTTAAGTGTAATGGGGGATGAGTATTGGCGCAACTCCTTCAGGCCGTTGTTGCCGGGCATTTATCATGTTGATTATAACAGCGAGGAAGCTATTAAGCTGATTGATGATGATACCGCTTGTATTATTGTTGAAACTGTGCAGGCGGAAAGTGGAGTGAATAAGCCGTCCCAAGATTGGCTGCAGCAACTCCGTAAAAAGTGCGACGAGCATAACTGCTTACTGATCTTTGATGAAATACAGGCAGGCTTTGGCCGTACGGGAAGCCTTTGGGCTTTTGAACAATATAAAGTTGTTCCCGATGTTTTATTGCTTGGGAAAGCGCTTGGCGGAGGTATGCCTTTGGGTGCTTTTATAGCCGACATAAAATTAATGAACCTGTTAACGAGCGATCCTGTGCTTGGTCATATTACAACCTTTGGTGGTCACCCTGTTTGCTGTGCTGCTGGCCTTGCGGCATTTAACGTATTGTTAGAGAACGATTACATCTCAGCAGTGAAAGCGAAGGAGGAATTGTTTGTAAAACGATTAATCTATCCTGCAATTAAACAAGTAAGAACGGCAGGTTTATGGGCAGCAATAGAGTTCGAATCTTTCGAGTTTAACAAGCAGGTTATTGATGCATGTATAGAGAAGGGTATAATTACAGATTGGTTTTTATTTGCTCCTAATTGCATGCGCATTGCACCTCCGCTTACAATTACTCATCAGGAAATAGAAGAATGTTGCTCGATTATTTTGGAGAGTATTGGTTAGCATTTATACTATTTCTTTTGCAATTTCCCTCTCTTTAAAGACGAGTGATAATCGTACCCGTAACCAAAAAGCTTTCCTTTAACGAGGTTTTTGCCTGTTTTAGATTTATCAATTGAAGCCATCCTTTCTTTCAAAAAATTGATCTCACCTTCAAGTGTATCTATTTTATTATTCAAATTCTGTTGAAGGTTCCTGCTTGTTCGGTTGAGCGTCGCAATTTCTTTATCTTTTATCAATAGCTCCGACTGCTTCTGTTTTAAATCATTCTCCTTGTTTCTCAACTGTTGTGAAATCGTTTTTCTTTCATTATTAAAATTAGAAATCTCCCTCAAATTTTTTTCATTGTCGCTAATGTGAGTTCTCTTAATAACTTCTGTTTCCTTATCTTTTGCTTTTACTACTTCTGCCAGCTTATTAGTCCTTAATTTTTCTTCGTCAACATTTTTAGTTGCAATCTGTAGTTCATCTTTTAATCGATTGTTTTCTGCAACCAGCACGGAATCTGAAGCGTTTATATCAGTTAAATTTGAAGTGGAGTCGAGTTTAGTATTCAAAAATTTTCCTTTATCCTTTTGGCCAAAAGGTTTTGGATGTTGATCAATTGCACTATCTAATCCTGATAGTGTGTCTTTTTTTAACTCGATTGTATTGTTCAATTCGGTTAATACACTGTCTTTTACTTCAATATCTTTATCCAAAGTTTTTTTATACAATGCTGTCCCAGCATAAATAAATGAACATATTAAGACAGCAGCTACAATTAATATTGCTGATCTTCTTTTGGCTTTCCTGTGGGCTAAACGTAATGCTGCTTTTTTTCTTCTTTCTTCTCTGTCAGTTTTTACTAAGGTTACAATTACATCATGCGTCAATTCTATAGTTTGGCCTTCCTCTCTAATAAAGTATTTTCCTCGAAGGACATTAATGCCTGGTTTTATTTTTTCGTCTATTTCAAGTGTCGAATATTTTGTTCGGAAACCTTCGTCAGTTATAAGTTCTTCTTCAATAAATTCTTGTATCGGATTAATTGCTAGAACGGCTTTAGACTGATCATGTGTATTTAAAGCTTTTAAACTTTCTTCAAGTACTTCGTTATATAAAGACCTTAGCAAAACGCCTTTGGGATATTTATCAAGGAATGTGGAAGAAACTTTTTTTAATCCTTGATCATTTTTTTCCTTGTCAAGGAAGGTGCAAACCTGGCTTAATAATGACGGCTCTACTTCAAAAGTATCTTGCAATCCATATTTGGTAGGTTGTAAAGAGTTTCCTGCCTCTTCAGTAATAAGCGATACAATTTTCTTTGCTTCAGACAAGTCAATAGCATTAGGCCATGAATTTAGAATTACGTCTAATCCTTGCTCCGATGTCATGGCTCTCAATCTAAACCTGGAGTTCTTTGCAGAAGGTATCCTTGCAGTAATGCTTTCAATCTCGGGTAGAAAATCTTCTCTGAAAGCAAAGAGAACTTTACACTTTTGCTTGTTATAATTGTAATTAAGCTTCAGGTTATTATTTACGATCTTATCCTTTATTTGCTTAGGCATTGAGTTTTCAATAAGGTCGGATAACTGCTGGATCAGGTTTTCCAATTTCTCCTTCTTGAATAAGCTGCTTTTATTAGCAAGAGTGAAAATTTCTTCGAACTGGTCGAATACAAGTACTGGAGTAACTACTTCCCACAAGCTTTCCCTATGGAAATACTCCCACAATGTTTCTGTATTATTCGGGTAGCTTTCTGCTCTAAATTCATCCATTGAAGTTGAATCCTTATTAGTTGCCTTTACATCCATTGCATCCTTAATGGCTGCCTTTACTTGTGTGATAAGATCCGGGCAATTATTGGTGAATTCTAATCTAATTCTTATTGGTAAGCAATAATCTTCCCTTAGTTTAGGAAATACTCCGGCATTTAATAAAGAAGTTTTGCCGGTACCAGATTTTCCAAATACAATGGTTAAAGCATTAGCTTTAATAAGCTTATACAAAGTCTTTATTTCTTCACCTCTTCCAAAAAATAAATTCGTCTGGTCCTCTGTATAAGCGTTTAAACCAATGAAAGGTGAAGAAGTTTCTTTTTTAGGATTGATTGAAGTTTCTGCAATCATTTTAAATGATTTAAGAAAGTTTAAGTATTTCTTTTACCCTATCAATAAATGCATTATCCATCTTGCCCTCGGGCACAGGTTCAATGCTTAAATCCTTGTAATAGTCTTTAATAATTTTGTTGTCCAGGTCTGTGTTGTCAATTACTATTGGCATTAAATACTTGTCTGCTTTACCGCCTTTTAATCTATACCTGTAGGTATCAGTGGCTCTCAACCATTCTTTAAGTACATACCTGTCTTCTTGAACCAGGCAGTTTTTTGAAATTAGTGGAATGAAAAGATCTGCATTCCTGATATTGTCTATTATATCATCTTCGTAGTTGTCTCCTGCTCGTAAACGTTCTTTATCGTACCAGCAAGTGAGGTTACTAACCTGCATTAAAGCTTGTTTTACATTTTCTACGGCCGCAGCGTCTTTATGCGTATAACTAAGAAAAATTACTTTGGGTTTTACTGTTGTTGGATTAATCAGGTTCCAATTATCCGTTAGTTCATCAATAAATTCCTTTGTGTTTCCTTCGTACGTTTTAGCATTATAATTTTTGAAAAACTCGTATTGCTTCTGGCGATGATTAGATGCATCATTAACCACAATTATCTTATTTCTACGTTTTACCCAGTCATTCATTCTTTCATTCGATATTACTCTAAGAAAGAACCTGATCAACCAATCTGGTTGACTACAACCCAGGAAAAGCAAAGTTTTATTCTTAAAAGCATTCAAGATGTCAGGAGCATTAACAAGCATTCTTTCCTTAAAAGAAGTAGTAAACTCAAGCATTTCTTCATCACGTAGAGCAGGATCTACTGATTTAAAAGAACCAAATACATTAAAAATTACCGGAGAGCTTAAGGTTTCAATGTCTTCGCAATCTTCAAAAGTTGAACAGATAGAAAAGTCAATTGCTTTCGCTGATTGTCCCTTTGACTTCAGGATCTGCTTTTCTATAAGCGTACTATAAACGGTAGTATTAGTAAAAAAGTTGAGCTTCTCAATTTGCAACAGCTTGTGCAATGCGGGAAAATGAGCGTCTATTTTGCCTGCCATTCGTTTTAAGCTGCTAATAATTGTATCAATATCCTGCCCTTGTTGCATTAGGTAAGAAATAGTTTCTGAAAGCGTATTCGTTGAATTTTCTTGAATATCATTTTCCTTTTCAAGTTGTCGTTTCAAAAAATTATCCACTGTTACTTCCTGTTCTTTCAGCTTAAACATTTCATTGCCTATTATAGGTATCACACTCCCTTCAGCAATTTTTTCCATTAGCACATCCCAACTAATCTTCGAGGATAAATTATTGATCATATCGATTGTGTTTTAATTAATAAGGATTGTAAGAATATTAGTAGGGGTTAAAATCCCGGAACCGAGAGGTGTTGATAGAGGTAGCAGTTGTTCGAAATCAAGTTATAAGGTAAAGCTTTTTATTAATGTTTTATATATGTTTTTATTATTATTTCTAAAAATCTAACTGAGTAATATATTTACTCTAAAAAATGGAAAAGATGCTTACAAACCACGAAATAGATTACCGCATTCATGGCGAAGAAATGCAGTATGTAGAAGTAGAATTAGATCCGCAGGAAACGGCGATTGCAGAGAGTGGCAGTTTTATGATGATGGATGACGGCATACAGATGCAAACCATTTTTGGTGATGGAAGCCAGCAGCAAGGCGGCGGTTTTTTAGGTAAATTAATGGGTGCAGGCAAAAGGCTGTTAACAGGTGAAAGCCTTTTTATGACAGCCTTTACCAACGTCATGCATGGTAAACGCAGCGTAAGTTTTGCATCACCTTATCCAGGTAAAATTATTCCACTTGATTTGTTGCAGCTTAACGGAAAAGTGATCTGCCAAAAGGATGCTTTTTTATGTGCAGCCAAGGGCGTTAGTGTGGGTATAGATTTTCAACGAAGACTAGGCACCGGTATTTTTGGCGGTGAAGGTTTTATTATGCAGAAGCTTGAGGGAGACGGGATGGCTTTTGTGCATGCAGGCGGCCACGTGTTTGAAAGGGTGCTTGCCCCCGGCCAGATGATAAAGATTGACACCGGTTGTTTGGTTGCTCTAACCCAAACTGTCGACTACGACATACAATTTGTTGGCGGAATTAAAAACACCATTTTTGGTGGTGAAGGTTTGTTTTTTGCTACCCTTCGTGGCCCGGGAAAGGTTTGGATTCAAACGCTGCCGGTTAGCCGTTTAGCGAGTCGCATTCTTTCTTATGGCACCACTAACCGCAAAGAAGAGGGCAGTATTTTAGGCGGCCTTGGGAATTTGTTGGACGGCGACGGGCGCTAGTTAGAAGGTCGAAGTCAAAAGTAAAAAGTCAAAGGTCAAAATTCAAAAGGCTTTCAACAGACACAAGCATGTTAATATGCTGGGTGAAATTTTTTTAAAGCCAGCAGTAGTACATCTATAATTCTTCCGTTGCGTCGCACTCTTGTACTATTGTTTCATAACTGAACAACAAAGATTGAGGATGAGAATTGCTTTAGGGAAGACTTTATCAGCTTATTCAACTGCTGATAAACAAATAACTGGTAAACCAATAAACCATTGTCCCCGCTGCTACTTTGCTAAAAGTACAAGTGAGTGACACAACGATGTTAAGTAGAGCTTTACTGCTGGTAAACAAATAAAAAAAGCCGCACTTTTTAGAGTGCGGCTTTTTAGTGGAGTTTCTAAAAACTGTATTAATCGCGGCTGCTTAGTTTGCTAAGCAAGCGAAGTATTTCAATGTACAACCAAACAATGGTTACCAATAGACCGAAAGCACAGTACCATTCCATGTATTTTGGTGCGCCCATTTCAGCACCTTTTTCAATCATATCAAAATCAATGATAAGGTTAAGGGCAGCAATAGCAACTACAAAAAGACTAAAGCCGATACCAATCAACCCGCCTTCGTGCAAGAAAGGAATATCAATACCAAACATGCGAAGTGCCATAGCAATCAGGTAAAAAATAGCGATACCTGCAGTAGCAGTGAAGATGATAGATTTAAAACGCTCGGTGGCTCTTATAACCCTAAAGTTATATAACAGGAACATAGCGATAGCTGCACCAAAAGTGAGGGCTACAGCCTGCAGTACAATTCCAGGATAACTTTCCTTAAATGCATTGCTGATCATCGCAGAAAGTGCACCTACAAACAAGCCTTCAAGCAAGCCGTACAAGGGGGCAAGGTAGCCTGCCCAGCTTCTTTTAAATGTAATGATAATTGCTACAATAAAACCACCAATAGCACCACCAATGAGGTAGCCCGTAACATCCTGGCCTTCCTGGAAAGCATGCCATGTATATGCAGAAGACGCAAGCATCATGATAAACAGGAAGCCAAATTTGTTAATGGCTCCGCGGGCAGTCATAGCACCTTCCTGTTCAGCAGTAATTGATTTGTTGAATATTTTTTCAGTTAACGAGGGGTTGCCCGATTTAAACAAATCCATAGTTTTTTTTTTAAGTTACTAAAGTTAATCACAAAAGTAATCAAGTCGTTCTTACTCAGTTAAATTTTAGCTGTATGAAATACAAAAATAGCTTTTGAATATGGCTGCTTGTTTTTCTTCAAACCGCCTCTGCTAGCGTGCACCGCCTTAATAATCAATTCTATTTAAGCATTCCTTATGACTTATAACTGTTATAACCCAAAAATCAGTAATGTTCTAGCTGCACATGTAGTACTTTTGACCCCTTGAATTTTTGTTATGATTCGTAAAGAAGAAGTTTTACAGGATGTGGTGATAAAGTTTGCTGGCGACAGCGGCGACGGTATGCAGTTGACTGGTAGCCAGTTTACCAACAATACCGCATTACTAGGTGTTGACCTTGCCACTTTTCCTGATTTTCCAGCTGAGATACGTGCCCCAATCGGCACCTTGCCCGGTGTAAGTGGTTTCCAGCTACATTTTAGTACCGGTAAGGTTTACACTCCCGGTGACGATTGTGATGTACTTGTTGCCATGAATGCTGCCGCATTGAAAGTGAACATGAAGAACCTGAAGAAGGGCGGTCGTGTAATTGTAAATACAGACGGTTTTGATGCAAAGAATCTCCGCCTTGCTGCATATGTAGATGGGGTAAATCCTTTGGAAGACGGAAGTTTGGATAACTACGAGGTTATAAAAATGGATGTTACCAAAATGACCCGTGAGGCCCTGAAGGATTTCGAAATGGGCACAAAAGAAAAGGATCGTGCAAAAAACATGTTTGTCCTTGGCTTTTTGTACTGGATGTATAACCGAAATATGGATAACACCATAACTTTTTTAACAGAGAAGTTTGGTAAAAAGGATACTATACTACAAAGTAACATAAGGGCTTTACAGGCAGGATATAATTACGCTGATACTACTGAAACTTTTACCACCCGCTACACGGTTGAAAAGTCTAAAATGATTCCCGGTAAGTACCGGAGCATTATGGGTAACCAGGCTTTGAGTTATGGTTTAATTGCGGCGGGTAAAAAAAGTGGTTTATCTATATTTCTTGGCTCCTATCCAATTACACCTGCTTCTGACATTTTGCATGAATTAAGTAAGCATAAATCTTTTGGTATAAGAACTTTCCAGGCAGAGGATGAGATAGCTGCTATTACTTCTTCAATTGGTGCCAGTTATGGTGGATTGCTTGGGGTTACTACTACTTCAGGCCCGGGCATGGCGCTAAAAGCTGAGGCAATGGGTTTAGCAGTAATGCTCGAAATTCCTTTGCTTATTATAAATGTGCAGCGTGGTGGACCATCAACAGGTTTGCCTACAAAAACAGAACAGAGTGATTTATTACAAGCTTATTATGGCAGGAACGGTGAGTGCCCCATGCCTGTAATTGCAGCCTCAACGCCAAGCGATTGTTTTGATGCAGTGTATGAGGCAGTACGTATTTCTGTACAGCATATGACGCCGGTTATTCTCTTAAGCGATGGTTATATCGCCAACGGTTCTGAGCCGTGGAAGTTCCCTCAAACTGACGATCTGCCTGAAATAGCAGTAAGCTTTAAAAAAGAGCTGGGTGCTTGGGAAGATAAGTTTATGCCTTACTACCGCGATGAAAAACTGGTACGTCCATGGGCTATACCCGGCACGCCTGGTTTCGAGCATCGGGTAGGTGGTATTGAAAAACAAAACATTACTGGTAACGTTAGTTACGACCCTGATAACCACCAATTGATGGTTAAAATAAGGGAAGAAAAGGTTGACAAGATTGCCAATTACATTCCCGAGCAAAAGCTGGATAGCGGCCCTGAAAAAGGCAAGATGCTTGTGCTTGGATGGGGCAGTACTTATGGGGCGATCAAGAGCGCAGTAAAAGAGTTGCAGGAGCATGATTTTGATATTGCTCACGCCCACATTCGCTACATGCGTCCTTTCCCTCGCAACCTGGGCGACATTATTAAGAACTACAACAAAGTTTTAATTCCCGAGCTCAATAACGGGCAGTTAATTAAGATCATCAGGGATAAATACCTGGTTGATGCTAAAGGCTACAACAAAATAATGGGTATCCCCATTACAAAGGGAGAGCTTATCGAAACCATTAAAAAAATGTGGAACGAATAAGGTTAAGGCGCTCAATTGAGTATGAATTAGTTTAGAATATTTAGAAGATATAGCTGCCGCTGGTTTTAAATCTGGGGCAGTTTTTTTATGCTAATAAACCGTGATAGATTTTTTATGGCACCGGGCTGAGTTACTACTATTAAGCTTTTCTTGCGTCGCACTCTGTTCTTTTTTCAGCAAGTATTTTTATTAGGTTAATCGGCCTGCATGCTGTTTAAAGTGTTAGCTCCATAGCAAACTAAATGTATAAGTGAGTGACACAACGATGTTTAATAGCGACTCGAATGCTTGTTCCCAAAAAAAATTCAGGCTACTTAAAGAGAGTTGTAAAAAGGCACGTTTATTCTTAGTGTATCTCTGCTGTTGTTGTAATTTTATTAATGTCAACAACGGCCCTGTAAATAAGGTTAAACTGGTCAGAGATCGTTTTCATTTCGAAGAGAGTCTTTTTAGTTGGCGTTTCCAACAACCCTTTTTGAAGTTCGTCGTAGCGCTGTTTTACTACGGTATTTGTTTGCTCGTTTAAGATGCTTAGCGACTCGTTGTCAAGAATGTGCTCGTCGGTTTTTTCCTGCTGTAATTGGGCGATAGCATTTTTAAAATAAAGCTGGATGTCTTGAACAACTTTTGACAACGTTGGGGATGAATTTTTTAAAGAATTGAAGTGTTTGTTGTGGGATAAAGTAGCTATGTACGAAACAAGCATATGATTTAAAACAACAAAGCGGTGGATTTCTTTAATTCCGGTTTGCCTGCGTTTAGGATCTGACAACATTCTGTTGAATGCGTCGGATAAGTTGGCGAGAGCGACTAATGCATTTTTTCTTGCCAGTTGTAATTCTTGCTCGGTAGTATCCTGCACACTTTTTTGGGCAACAACGTGTAAGTATTCCCGTGCTTCTTTTAGCATGTTTATCATCAGCGGTTTTATTTTATCGCGCTCCCAGGTAGGCAGTAGAAAGAAACTGGCGACAAATGCAATTATCGAACCAATGGCGGTATCAATAATTCTATCGCGTAAAACCTGTTGAAAAAGTTGGGGATTTAGCAAGTGAAATAACATGATGATATATGGAGTCATCAAGAGTACACTGAGTAAATAATTATTACGCATAAAGCTGTAGCTGAATGCCATTAGCACTACCATTATGCAAAGCAATGCAATACTATTTTTGATTAGTAAAACAATAACAACCCCTATTAATACGCCAAGAACGGTTCCAATAAGACGGTCCTTATTTCTCTTTTTTGTTAAGCTGTAGGCAGGTTTAAGAATTACAATAATTGTAAGCAAAATCCAGTAACCATGTCCGAGATTAAATAGGTGAGAGAGAAGGAAGCCGGCAGCTATAGCAATGCTCATTCGCATCGAATGTCGAAAGATCTCAGACTTTAGACTGAGGTTATCGATTATGAGAGGAAGCCTTACTCTTTCCGATTTTGTAAACTTGTCGTAATCAACTTCAGGTAATTTCTGCTTGGTTAAAGAACGGTCGTAAGTAGTGTAAAAGTGAATTGTATTTATGCGTTGCTCAAGGTCTTGCAGGTTGTGCAATATTTGTCGCAGGCTTACAAAACCTTCCAGGTTTTTAGGCGTAAGATCGCTTGCTCTTAAAGTATTTAAGGTGTTTTCAATTTCTTCGATTTCCGCATGCAATTTCTTAAAAGGTTTGGATGCATCTCCTGTTTTAACGGCCAATCCTATTTCTTCTAATTCGTTGGCAAAAAGTAGGGCTGCCCAGTTGTATTTTTCTAAGATGCCTGTACCATCAAAGTACTTGTGAAGCACCGAGTATCTTTGGTACGAATTCATGATTCTGTCAAACATCTCGGTTACATCCAGGAACAACATCAGGAGGATTCTGCCTACGTGCGTTGTTTCTTTTGCAATGTCCCTTGTTTTAAAAAGCAGGTCGCTAATTAAGGTTTGCTTCTCTTGCACAACCGCCTGTTGCTGCAAAAGTTTTTTGTAGGTTTCTTCGTAATTAACATCCTTACTGTACAATTCCGACCTTATTCGCAAATACTCAGCAATAGTATGTATGTATTCGCCTATAGCTTGCTGTGTAAGTTTATAAGGCCTGAAGTTATAAAGCAAAAGGCTGAAGCACATGTACCAAATGCCGCCTACAGTCATATAAACGGCGTTCAAGGCAAGGCTATCTACTTGTGTTGTAGGTTGGGTATTAAGAATAATAACCAATAAAGACGCAATCCCAATTCCTCCTGCCCTGCCACCATAAACGCCGAGCATCGAAAAAAAGAAGGATGCGATAACAAGCAGCAGCCCGAGCAGCAGCGGGGAAGTTGCGGTAAGGCCGGTGAGTAACGTCATGAGGCAAATGCTTAAAATAGCAACAAGCATCCCATTCCTACGATGATGAATAGGTCCGGGGTTGTCAGTAACGCTCACACAAATAGCACCGGTTGAAAGAATAATACCTATATCTAAATGATTATAAAAACTTAGGACAAAAGCGGGTAGTAAAATGCCGATCGTCATTCTTATGCCCTCGGTTACATAGTGGCTGTTTACAAAACTTTTATATGATTGAATTCCCGTCATTTATTTTAATATGCCTCGCCTTTTTTATCGGTATGATGTCATGAATAACCAATTTAATGATACCAACATCAGTTTTCATAGTATCATCGTTGCGTCGCAATCACTTCATCGGCAGTAATTTTCCCCGGCGACACAAAGCTTTTAACTGCAATTGCAGGTGCAAAGTTCGGCGTTGTCAGCCTAAAATTTTCATGCCTGTTAACCACTTATACAACAAGTTACAGGCTTGTTGTATAGAATTACCGGTAGTACAAGAGTGCGACGCAAGAAAAGCAAAATAGCAGATGATCGCTGGAAACAAAAAAAGAAACCGGGCATAAAAAAAGGCTCGCCAGTGCGAGCCTTTTAGAATATTTTGAGAGTAACTACCTTCTTTCTCTTCCCAATATTAGTCCCACTTTTAAGCTAAAGCTCATGTAGGTGTCGTTCGAGTTGGGGCCTCCTCTTTGTCCACCTACTACAGGAGTTCCTCCATTTGAGCGATACAAAGACTTTGCAAGACCGGCCTGCACGCCGGTAAGGTATTTATCAAAAAGAGCAGGATCTATATAAGTGGTACTTACATCGTCAAGGTAATCGGTAAATAATATACGGTGCAGGAATTCGAAACGAAGGTTTAAGAGAGAAGACAGTTCGTATTTTATGCCTGCTCCTATCGGAACATTTGCCTGTGACCTATGATAAGGCCATCTTCCCGGGTGTTCGCGAAAACCCTGCCCTTCAGTACGTAATGGCTGAAGGTCGACATAATATCCGTTGATATTTGCCTGTGGGTTGAATGAAAAATACCCCAGACCTGCAGTGATATAGGGAGAAAATTTTAGCGGCTCTTCCAGGTTGAAAAACATGAGGGGATGTACTTCTGCAAGAACAGCGATTTCAGTTATATTGCTTCTAAAGCCAAGGTTCCTGCCATAGCGTCCTTTAGCTTGTTCGTCTGAGGCGCCTTTTAGAATGCTATCATGTGCATTTACCGATCCAAACGTTGCTTCAATACGTACACCAAACGTTTGGCGATACATTGCACCTACATAAAAGGTTCCCGCTACTTGGGTATTCTTCCAGTTTACATCGTTAATGTATAAGCCGCCTTTGGTTTTCGATCCGCCGAGATCAGTAATGCAATTCATGCCGCCAACTCCTGCTCCAACCTCGAACAATAGGTCTTTCTCGTAGTAGTTATTATCGTAATAATAATATTGTGAATACGACCGGGATGAAGTAAAGATTGATAATGCCAGGAGTAGTATTTTAAAGGCGTTCCTCATAGTAGGTGTTTAACTGGGTATGGTAAAAGTTACTTTGTTGTTTTTAACAACAGAATTGTAATACTTACAGGCAGGCTTTAAACCGCATATTTCGCATTTAGGATTTCGGGCAATGCAAATATAGCGGCCGTGCAATATAAGCCAATGATGTGCTATGTAAATCACCTCTTTAGGTAAATGTTGTACTAGTTGCTTTTCTGTGGCTAGTGGAGTTTTGGCATTAGTGGTAAGTCCTATTCTTGCAGCTACCCGAAAAACGTGGGTGTCTACCGCCATGTTGGGCTGGTTATCTACTACAGAGGTAATTACGTTAGCAGTTTTTCTTCCAACACCTGGTAACTTAATGAGCTCGTCTACGGTTAATGGTATGTCGCCTCCAAACTCTTCAACCAGCATCTTGGCCAGTCCCATTAAATGTCTTGTTTTGTTTCCCGGGTAGGAGATGCTTTTGATAAAATAAAAAAGCTCTTCGTATTCTGCCCGGGAAAGGTCGTAAACGGTTGGGTAATGTGCAAAGAGGGCAGGCGTCGTTATATTAACCCTCTTGTCAGTACATTGAGCTGAAAGGACGACTGCAACCAGTAATTGGTACGGATTGTCGTACGCTAGTTCTGTTTCGGCATTAGGAGCATGCTCCTGGAAATAGCTAATAACAAAACGGTATCTTTCTTTTTTAGTCATACTAAAACCAAATCGAAGATACCGGTTTGGTGTATAATTTAAAATAGCTGCAGGTAAAGTAGTTAACTTTTATTATAGGTTTGCAGCTACTGCCGTGGTGTTAGCGTAGTGTAAAATTGCTGATACTGCCTCTGGTCTTGGGCTATCAAGGGTGTCATCTAATTTGCGCAAAGTGTTTTTTAGAACAATAAATTTATCCATTAGTGTCCAATTCGCGTGTAAAGCCTTCTCAATAGCCATTGACTGATCTTCTGATGTTTCATGATACAAGTACTGCATCAAATCCTCGGTACTAAATTGTAACATAGCCAATTAAGAAATGTTTAGTCTTTTGTAATTTGTCCGTATTTGTTAATAAAACGCCATCGGTACGAAATTATTGTATTGTTGGATTGCTTTTTCCACTTAAAGTGTCTTCTACGATAAAAACTTCTTCATGTGGTCTTTTCAGGTAAAAATTTTCCCGTGCGTACTTCTCAAAAAAAGTTTGGTCATATTCCAGGTCATTCAGGTCTTTCTTGGTAGTTTCAATTTCTGCTTGGTAATACGCCTTGCTGGTCTCTAATTTCTCCAGTTCCTTTTTCCTGTCCCACTGTGTAAACATATCATTCCTGTCGAAAAAGCAAAGCCATAGTGTAAAAATTAGCACCGAAAGGATGTATTTATTTTTAAGCAGAGCAGCAATAAAAAAGTATTTTTTCATAAAGGGCTATAAATAAAATCGCCGGTTGTAAAGTTAATTTTTACAACCGACGATAAAAATTTTGGGTCCTATTTATTTTCCGAAACGGATTTTCCCTTTTGGAAAAATGGCATTTGCTCCCAGCATCTCTTCAATCCTGATCAATTGGTTGTACTTGGCCACCCTGTCTGTGCGGCTTGCACTACCTGTTTTAATCTGGCCGCAATTCAATGCAACAGCAAGGTCAGCAATCGTAGTGTCTTCGGTCTCACCACTACGATGACTCATAATGGTATTGTACCCGTTTTGTTGCGCAAGTTGCACAGCGTTAATAGTTTCGGTTAAGGTGCCTATCTGGTTTACCTTAATAAGAATACTATTGGCCACCCCTGTATCAATACCTCTTTGTAAGATTTTCGTGTTTGTTACAAATAGATCGTCACCAACCAGCTGCACTTTCTTGCCTAATGCATCAGTTAGTTTTTTCCATCCCTCCCAATCTTCTTCAGCCATGCCATCTTCGATGCTTATGATCGGGTATTTATTACTCCACTCTACCCAATAAGCAACCATCTCGTCTGGGCTTAGTTTTTTACCGTCGCTTTTATGAAAGTGGTAAACATTTTCATCTGCTTTCCACATTTCGCTTACGGCAGCATCTAACGCAATTCCAATTTGTTCGCCCGGTTTAAAACCTGCAGCTTCAATTGCCATCATTACTGTTTCAATAGCCTCTTCGTTGCTTTGCATGTTGGGTGCAAAACCGCCTTCGTCGCCTACATTCGTACTGTAGCCTTTCTTTTTTAATACTGTTTTTAGCTGGTGGAAAACTTCAACACCCCATCTTAGCCCTTCGCTAAAAGTGTCAGCTCCAATAGGAACTATCATGAATTCCTGGTAGTCGATCTTGTTATCTGCGTGAGCGCCACCATTTAAAATGTTCATTAGTGGCATAGGCAACACTGTAGCGTTCACTCCACCCAGGTACCTGAACAAAGGAAGATTACTTTCCTGGGCCGCTGCTTTTGCAACCGCCATACTAACAGCAAGCAAAGCATTTGCACCTAGTTTTCCTTTATTTTCTGTGCCGTCGAGCTCTAATAATTTTGCATCTATACCTGCCTGATCGTTTACCGGCCAGCCGAGTAAAGGATCAGCAATTATATCATTTACATTTTTAACTGCCTGCAAAACACCTTTACCGCCATAAGTGCTTTTGTCGTTATCCCTTAGTTCTACTGCTTCATGTATGCCGGTAGAAGCACCACTTGGTACTGCCGCACGACCTGTAATTTCATTGTCAGTAATAACGTCAACTTCTATGGTAGGATTACCGCGGCTGTCCAAAATTTGCCTGGCCTTAATGTCTGATATGTAACTCATAATTGTGCTTTTTAGTTATAAGATGTTTTTTTGTAGTCGTTTTTAGTTTTTCAATGTGGCATCGTTGCCTCGGACTCTTGTACGTTATAATCGTTATTCAGCTTTTTTTATATTGCTTTAAACCTAACATTTAGTTAAGAAGGAACTGTAGTTAATTCTTTGAAAATATCCTCAAGGCTACTGCTTTCAGTTTGCAAAGAAACGATATTCAAATTTTTTTCAACTGCTATATTTAATAATGTCCTTTTCACTTCGCCAGGTTCGCTTGTCTCAAAGCGCCATTGGTATGCTCCCTCGGTTGCTGCTGGTATTTCTATAATTGAGGATACCGTTGAAACTCCTGCAAATGCTTCTGCAGTTACCTGTTCTTTTAATCGTAGCACAACTAACTGCTGGCCTTGTTGTTTTTGCATCAGGTTTTCGAGCTTATCATCTGCTACCAACTTTCCCTGGTTAATAATAATTACCCTGTCGCAAATGGCTTGTACTTCCTGCAAGATATGAGATGAAAAAAGTATAGTCTTATTTTTGCCTTGTTCCTTTATTACATTTCTGATTTCAATAATTTGGTTGGGATCTAACCCGCTTGTCGGCTCGTCTAATATTAAAATTTCGGGGTCGTGAATTAGTGCTGCTGCAAGTCCTACACGCTGTTTGTAGCCTTTTGATAATTGTCCTATTTTCTTCCGGCTTTCAAGAGTTAAGCCCGTGAGTTCGATTACCTGGTTTATTCTTTTTTTCTTGCATGTAATTCCATGTACGCCTGCAATAAAAGCAAGGAATTCTTTAATATACATTTCAAAATAAAGGGGGTTGGCTTCGGGCAGGTAGCCTATTTTCTTTTTTGCTGCTATTGGGTTTTTAGTCACGTCTATCCCGCTTACCGTAGCGGTTCCGCCATCAGGTGAAAGATAACCTGTTATCATTTTCATAGTAGTGGACTTGCCTGCACCGTTAGGGCCGAGGAACCCCACAATTTCGCCTTTATTAACGGAGAATGAAATGTGATCTACTGCTTTCTGCTCACCGTATACTTTCAGCAGCTCACTTACAATTATTGACATTTTAGATAAAATGTTTTTTTTAAAAATAGTTGCCAAGGTAAGCAAACAACACAAAACAATTGCCAGAAGTAAACCAACATTTGTTGCAGCGAGAGAGTAGCTGGAAGAAATAGTATGTGTACGAACTTGAAGCCTACTGCTGAATAGAACTACATTGGTACAAGAGTGCGACGCAACGATGCAGAATTAATTTGGGATGCTGGTAACCCAAAAAAAGATAAGAACAACGAGCTGTTGTATAATATGCCGCTTCGTTTCTACCTTCCAAAAATGCTGGGTAGAAATGTGGCTAAAAGGATCATTAATAAAACGAAATAAATACCGAAGGTTACCATGTTTAATACACGCATCATTGTGCGTCGTGGGGTGTGGTCCTCCATTTCCTGCTCTTCTTCGCTAAACCATTTTAAAAGTGCGAAGATGATGCCATTTATACCCTCGAGATTGCGGTTGAAATAGTAGGACAGTACAATTTTTAAGAATGCCACTGCACCTAGTAATAACCAAAGGAATTTATAATATCGGGCAACTAATTCAAGCAGCATTTCTAAACGTTAGCTCCATGCGGGCTTTTAATGTTTTGAGGCAAAGGGTGTAACCTGCAAACTTATGGTTTAATTTTTACAAGAAAGAATTGCTGTTTGGCAAGCTAAGTGGCGTTGTTAGTAGTTTCTGTATTGCTGAAATCGTATTCACCCTGCAGGGCATACTTGCCAAAAATAATAAGGCCACCAACGATTATCGGCATTAGTACAAAAGCATAAATGATAGCCGGAATCAGTTCTTCACTATTATTGCTTTTAAATTTTGGGATGGCCTGGTTTACTACCAGGTAGTAACCTGCTGCTAATCCTAAAAGTATCCAAACAATGCCTAAATATTTTTTTAACTGGTTCATATAAATTCTTTTAGTCTTTAATACTTTTATCTCTGCCATTAATGTAAATGGTGCCAATTACCAGGCTTACCCCTGCTACAATTATTGGGTACCACAAACCCTCTAGAAAAGGCTTTTCGTAAGGTATTGCTGTACCTGCTTTTATTGCCACATCGTTGGCTTGGGCAGCTCTTGTTGCCAGGAAGGTGGCAATAGCTGGTAACAATCCGCCAAAAATTCCATTGCCAATATGATAAGGAAGTGACATTGAAGTGTACCTGATTTGTATCGGGAACATTTCAACAAGGAAAGCAGCAATAGGTCCGTAAACCATTGTAACAAAGAGTACCTGTACAAACACCAGCCAAACAAGGGTCCAGAAAGAACTGTTATCTAAAACCACGGAGCTTTCTGTGTTATTGTTTCCTGCTACGCTTAATCTTGTCTTTACTGTTTCTTTTAAAATGGTACCATCAGTAAAATGTTTTGTTGTTAGTGCTACGTCTAATTTTTCTCCTAAGTGCTTAGGGTCGTCTATGGTTTTTCTTTCGGTGGTTGTGCTTGCTGTTACTTCTTGTTTGTTATTGGTACTTGCTGCATCGTACATCTTAGAATAAATAGGGCGGTAAGCAATAATCGCGATGAGCATTCCCGCCATCATGATCCATTTTCTCCCAATTTTATCGGAAAGCCAGCCAAAGAATAAAAAGAAAGGTGTAGCGAAGCCAATGCCGTACATAATTAGTTTACTTGCCTGTGCAATTTCAATATGTAAAGTGTTTTGAATAAAGCTTAACGCATAAAATTGACCGGTATACCATACAACACCCTGGCCCATTGTAGCACCAAATAATGCAAGCAAAACAAACTTAAAGTTTAGCTTATTACCAAAGCTTTCTTTCAAAGGGTTCTTCGAAGTTTTGCCTTCGGCTTTAGCCTTAGCAAATAGCGGTGACTCCGACATGCGCATACGAATAATCATAGAAACACCAACCATTATTATAGAGATCCAAAAAGGAACACGCCAGCCCCAGTTGTCAAACGACTCTTCATCCATTGCACCTTTCGTAAGTATAATAACAAGAAGCGAGATAAATAAACCTACCGTTGCTGTTGTTTGTATCCACGATGTCCAGTAGCCTCTTTCATTTACTGGTGAGTGTTCTGCTACATAAGTTGCTGCACCTCCATATTCGCCTCCTAAGGCAAGTCCCTGCAATAGTCTTAATAGCAAAACAAGTATTGGAGCAGCGTAACCTATTGTTTCGAAAGATGGTATACAGCCAATCAAAAACGTAGACAGGCCCATTAAAACCAATGTAACAAGAAACGTATATTTTCTGCCAATAAGATCACCAAGACGCCCAAAGAACAACGCACCGAAAGGCCTCACTACAAATCCAGCTGCAAATGTTGCTAACGTTGATAGAAGCGCAGCAGTAGGGTTTTCAGAAGGAAAAAATTTGGTGGAGATAATTGTGGCAAGGCTTCCAAAAATGTAGAAATCGTACCATTCAATTAAAGTTCCTAACGATGAAGCAGCAATAATTGCAGGCAGTCCTTTTTTGTTGCTCATAAAACTCTTTGTATGTCTTGTTGTCCCTAAATATATAAGTTTATCATAAGCATGGTTAAAATTATTTTCTTTATACCGGCTCAAGTTTTCATGGCATCATCGTTGCGTCGCAATCACTTTATCTGTAAATCTATATTCATCTTTAGGTTTACATTACCTGGTTCTTAAATTCTTATAAAGCTTATCAGGCTTATTTATTCTTTTCGTTTACTTAGGTTTGTATCAGCAAAAAATTCTTTTAAAATGTCATACCCGTACCAGATTAATACAATACAAGAATACCGGAAGGAATACGAGAAAAGTGTAAGTGACCCCGAAGGTTTTTGGGAGGAAATAGCGAACCACTTTACCTGGCGTAAAAAATGGAACAGTGTACTTAACTGGAATTTTACAGAGCCTAAAATTGAATGGTTTACAGGTGCCAAATTAAACATTACTGAAAACTGTATCGATCGGCACCTGGCCACCAAAGGAGATCAACCGGCACTAATCTGGGAGCCTAATGATCCCGAAGCACACCATCGTGTTTTTACATATAATACGTTGTATGATAAGGTTTGCCAGTTCTGCCATGTGCTTAGCACTAATGGCGTAAAAAAAGGTGACCGCGTTTTAATTTACCTCGGCATGATTCCAAGGCTTGCCATAGCAGTACTCGCTTGTGCACGAATTGGTGCAATACATAGTGTTGTATTTGGCGGCTTCAGTGCGCAAAGCATTGCCGATCGATTAAGAGATGCCAAAGCTGAATTTATAATAACAGGTGACGGTGCCTTTCGTGGTCAAAAAGATATTCCCCTAAAAAGCATTATTGATGATGCATTGATAGGTGTTGATTTTGTAAAACGGGTAATTGTTTGTACCCGTACACGCATCGGTGTAAGTATGATGAAGGGGCGCGACGTGTGGTGGGAGGATGAAATTGAAAAGGTAGAAACTTTAGGACTTAAAGATTTTCCTGCTGTGGAGATGGATGCAGAAGATCCGCTGTTCATTTTGTATACTTCAGGTTCTACGGGCAAGCCCAAAGGCGTTGTGCATACTTGTGGAGGATACATGGTTTATACTAACTATACATTTGTAAACGTGTTTAATTACCAACCGGGAGAAGTTTTCTTTTGTACAGCCGATATAGGTTGGATAACAGGCCACAGTTATATTCTATACGGCCCGTTAAGTGCCGGTGCCACCTCTGTAATTTTTGAAGGCATCCCGACGTGGCCTAATGCAGGAAGGCTGTGGGATATCATTGATAAATTCAAGATCAATATTCTTTATACAGCGCCTACAGCTATCCGTAGTTTAATGAGCTATGGCTTAGATACCGTAAAAGAAAAAGATATGAGTAGCTTAAGGGTATTGGGAACTGTAGGCGAACCTATAAATGAAGAAGCATGGCATTGGTACGATGAGAACATTGGTAAAGGAAATTGCCCCATCGTTGATACATGGTGGCAGACAGAAACAGCCGGAATATTGATTACCAATCTTGCAGGTGTTACGCCTTCAAGACCGGGTTGGGCAACACTGCCGTTGCCAGGTATTCAACCAGTGCTTGTGGATGAAAAAGGCGATGCAATTCCATTTGAAATTAAAGACAACCCAACAGGCCAGCAGGTGAGCGGGAACTTATGTATTAAGTTCCCTTGGCCGGGGCTGTTGCGAACAACATGGGGTGACCATCAAAGATGCAGGACTACCTACTTTGCTACCTATCCTAACCTCTATTTTACAGGTGACGGAGCCATATTTGAAGACAACGGCTTTATAAGAATTACCGGTAGAGTAGACGATGTATTGAACGTAAGTGGCCATCGTATAGGTACGGCTGAAGTAGAGAACGCAATTAACATGCATGCTGGTGTAGTTGAAAGTGCAGTTGTAGGTTTCCCTCACGATATTAAAGGCCAGGGCATTTATGCCTACATTATTTATACCGGTCACCAAAAGAATGATGATGAGATAAGAAGAGATATAAACATGACCGTAAGCCGCGTAATTGGAGCGATTGCAAAACCTGACAAAATTCAGTTTGTAACGGGATTGCCTAAAACAAGAAGCGGTAAAATTATGCGTCGCATCTTAAGAAAGATAGCTGAGAATGAAATGGATAATTTAGGTGATACCACAACACTATTAGATCCTGGTGTTGTTGACGAGATTAAGCGAGGGAAGCTGTAAACCGCGTTCTTGTTACTGCTGCCATTAAATATGCGGTACAAGTGAGTGACACAACGATGATGCTATAAAAAACAAATGCTGGTACCAAAATAAAAAAAGAGGAGATGTTGGTCTCCTCTTTTTTTATAAGTATGATTTTTTTTAGAAACTTCTTTTAACCCTAAACGTACCTTGAACCGGTACTACGGTGTTGGCAGTACTGCTGTCTCTTACATTTCCGTTAAAGCTTCCTGCTATAAAACCACCAGCAGCGCCGTATTCAGTTATAGTAGCAGTCGCTGATCCAGGGGCTAGGTTGCCAAATGTATTTCCCCCAGCAACAGTAAGAGAAGTTATGGTGGCAGCACCCACTGCCTGACCACTAAATGTGAATGACAATGACCTGTATGTTCCCTGGCTTTGGCTATAGCCCTGGATACTTGTACCTACAGGCTGTTGAATCAAGCGGGCAGAAAGTGAGTCGCCAGGAGGTATCAACGAGTAGGCATTTCCGTTTAATGTATAATTTATAAACTGGTTAACGGAAGTGCCGCAGGCAGTTATTGCACCGGTATTATTGTTACCAGTAGCTACCGTTATAGTAGTTGGAGTGCCTTGTTGGTTTGTTGCTAAGTCTGTTACAACCAGCTTACCAGTTTGTGGGCCACTACAAGTGAAGAGTGTAAATGTAAACGAGCCATTTGTAACACTTGCCCGATAGGTTTGTTCGTTAATAATTAGATCAGCGGAACCATTTAAAAGCGGCGTACCTGCACAGTTAGTTGCAGTACCTGTAACAACTGAAACCTGTTGGGCATTAACTGTTACGGTTACACTAATATTAGCAGCAGAAGCAAATGGCCCTATGTTTTGAGTATGTAAAATAGTGTTGCTACAAGTGTAACCAGCAACTACTTCTACCACCAGTGGTTCATTAGAAGGTACCTTGCCTTTTACTATACCGAGGCTATCTGTAAAGCCAGTGCTATAAGAGTTAACCGCCGTTCTTCTTATTCTAACTAACTTATGTTTCAATGGTTCGCCGCTCTGATTTTTAATTGTTGCTGTAAAATCTACGATGGGAAATTGTGCGTCGCAATTCCAGAATGAGAAGTGACTCACTTCGGCAATATAGAAATTACCTGATTTAGCTGCGGTGCCTTCTTGCTTCCATAAACCCGTTGTTTCATCAAAACTCCAAAGAGGAATATCAGTTGGTGCAGCAGCAGTAATTGAAGCAGGCAGGAAGAATTTTACAGTAGCTTTTTTACCTGCAGCTATTTGTAATTTTTCACCACCAGCACCTGTAAGTTCAACTGCTACCATGCCGAAACTTTGCATACCCATTTCTGTATTGCTTTGATTAATGCCGCGTAAGTCACCAGGCATTTCACGTGTAAGGTCAGTTGACGTTGGATCGATCCATGCCATGGACACATTAATATTGCCGGTATAAGCAACATTGCTGGATGCAACTACAACAGATGATGCAGGTAAAGTAACAGCAGTTCCGTTTGCTAATGCAACAGTACCACCGCTGGCATTATTGATGGTACCAATGCTTTGATTTGGTAAGAGCTTTACTTCTATATATTGTACTGCACCTGCATTCGCCACGAAAGTGCGGCTGCCACTGAAATAGCCGGGCTTAGTTACTTGTACAAACGCCGCCTTGTCGTACACGCTTACATTGTTTAAGGA
Organism: Segetibacter sp.; assembly: GCA_028288505.1. GTDB lineage: Bacteria > Bacteroidota > Bacteroidia > Chitinophagales > Chitinophagaceae > Segetibacter. The sequence continues at coordinate 26,631 of JAQBNN010000205.1, forward strand.
GAACTCACCATTAACGCTTGTTGTAGTTGTTGAAGAGCCCGCTTTAATCGTTGCGCCTTGTACCGGTTTGTTTTGTTCGTCAACAATTCTACCGGTAATGGTTGTAGTAATGTTGGGAGTATTGTCAATAGTGGGAGGAGTATTACCCGATCCCCCAATTTCTTTTTGGCAGGAAAATAAAAAAGCAATCACTACAATTAGCGATGCTGCAATTAGTCTTATTGGTTTCATTGATTAGATTTTATAGTAGATATTCAATTGTTGAATTGTGATGCTTCAATAGAAAAATAATTTTTGCACTGATGGTGTATGTTGGAATTTGATAATCGAATTATTATGAAGAAAAGAGGTTTAATTACAGCAAAATTTTAAAGAGAGTTTTTATGTACTTAGCAGGAGTTAAATATTAAGCTCCTGTTGCGTCGCACTCTTCAACTGAACCAATACTAATGAGCCTTTCTTATGTTATACATTAAACTGTCGCAAATGATGATCAAGATGCATCCAGGTAAATACGCCCCATTGCCTTGTACTTAGTTTTCCAAAAACCGGGTGCGTAACTTCAATAGATTGCTGCCTGCTCGAAAACGTTTTTATAAGATGAAGAAACTGCTCTAATTCGATTTCGAAAGAGGCTGGCGAAAGTTTACTTTTCTTAACGTCTATCTTTCCTGGTGCACCTACATTTTTTGGAAACCTTGGTATTACTTTTAAAAACAAAAACTTTAAGCCTCTTTGCTTTAATGTAGGAATGGCATTGTCGGGTTTACCCTCCAGTGTTGCAGTTAATGCAGCGTTGCAGTGATGTAGCATTTCAGTTACAGTCATACTTCCCCATAAAGGTTTTAAGGTTTGCTTCAGCAAGTTTGCACGCTGTGCTAGTTCATTAGCAACTGGTGCATCTAGTAGATTTTTTTTCAATGCGGAGTTTTTAACTGTAAGTAAAACACTATGGCCAGGAACAAGTTGAGAGGTGCTATATCAACTTTGATAAGTAATTAATTTTCTTGCTGCTTCCGCTAACAAAAGTACAAGTGAGTGACACAACGATGCTGCTATGAAATACAAATGTTGGTAACCAAAAGATCTACTTTATGTCGTGCATCCACTTGCGAATAATTGGAACGAAGGCAATAAGAATAACACCTAATGCTATTGAACCGATCCCAATCTTACTTAAGATGTCTGCATAAAACGGTAGCGAGGTTGCAGGATTATTTGCTTCTGCAATCTCTCGTGGTACACTCATTAACGAACCGATTTTTGCTGATAAAAATTCTCCTATGGCACTTGCAAAAAACCAAATGCCCATCATCATAGCAACAATATTTGTAGGCGATAACTTGGTGACCATTGATAAGCCAATTGGTGACAAACACATCTCGCCGCAAATAATAAAGAAGTAGCCAAATACGAAATTGACTAGCGAGATTAAACCGGTATCAGTATTTGTTTTACAACCTAAATAAAATGTATAAAACCCGATGCCCATTAAGATAAAGGACAGTGCAAACTTTAGAGGAGTAGATGGCTCCATCTTTCTTTTATTAAGCCATGGCCACAACCATGCAAAGAAGAAACTTAGTATTACAACCCAACCCGGCGGAAGGAAATTATTAACTGATAGAGGAGGCAGGTTAACGCCGCCAACATTCATGTCAACATTGCGCATTGCGAACAAGTTAAGTGAGCCGGCATTTTGTTCGTAGAAGGCCCAGAAGAGCGTTGAGAAAACAATCATGACCAATGCTGCAAATAATTTAAAGCGGGCAATTCGCTCTAATTTTAAAGCAATAAAAATGATGTAAGAAAGTGACAATGCTCCCAGGCCAAACATGATGTAATCCATTACTTCGTACTGGTGAAATAAGGTAACTACGAGGGGAACAACTAAAAGCGTTCCTCCATAAATTATATGTTCGTGTGTGAGGAATGCAAAGCGCGGTTTTTTTAATTCGGCTAGGTTAGGTGGCAAGCCTCTTTCTTTTAAAGATTGTTGCCCAAAGGCAAATACAACTAAGCCCAGAATCATGAAAACACCGGCTAGACCAAAACCGTAATGCCAGTTAATTCTTTGCCCAACATAGCCACAAAGAAGCCCTCCTAAAGCAGCACCAATGTTTATGCCCATGTAAAAAATAGAGAAGGCGCTATCCTTTCGGGGATCGTTGTTACTATAAAGGGTTCCAACAAGGCTTGATATGTTTGGTTTAAAAAAACCATTGCCACAAATGATGAAAGCCATACCATAAAAAAAACTCCAGCCTTGTGGTACTGCCAAAACAAGGTGGCCAATAACCATTAATATTCCACCAAATAATACTGACTTTCTATAGCCTAAAAACCTATCAGCCATAACACCACCAAACATGGGCATTGTATAAACCAGTGCTGCGTAAGAACCGAGTATTGCATAGCCTTTCGGCTCATCAAACTTTAGTTGGGTAACCATGTAAGCAAGCAGTAAAGCCTTCATTCCATAGAATGAAAAACGCTCCCACATTTCCGCGAAGAACAACATGTACAATTGCCGAGGGTGCTTATTGGAAACGATGGAAGGATCCGGCGCTTTTTCAGTTAAATCCATACAAGTGGCAGTAATTGTTTGAGGGTTTAAAGTAAGATTTCTTCTCTAATAAATAGAAAAAGGTGCCCGTTGGTCACCTTTTTCTAAAAATGTCTGTTAAATTACTTTATACCGTGCATCATCTTTTTCAACTTGAAAGATAGCAGGAATAATATAATAGCTGCTGCTCCTGCAAAGCCAACAAAGATCATAAAGTAGGTGTGAAGGTTGTCAATAGTTATACCAAGAAAAACCGGTGGTGTTTTAGTAGATGCGGGATCGGGATACAATGAACTCATAGTACCTGCCAACTTATTGCCGGTTGCTATAGCCATAAACCAGATGCCCATCATTAAAGACGTGAAACGACCGGGTGTTAATTTGTTAACCATGGATAAACCTATTGGACTTAAAAAAAGTTCACCCACAGTATGTAGGAAGTATAAACCTGTTAACCAAATAATACTAACCTTAATTGCTGCATTATCGGTTACCCCAAATGAAATGAATAAAAAGCCAAGAGCTAAAAATCCTAAACCCATTGCTTGTTTCATTGGTGCGGGTGGTTCAACACCTGTCTTGCCAAGCCTGCCCCACAGCGTTGCAAATATCGGAGCTAAAAGCACGATGAAAATCGGGTTAAAGCTTTGGAAATAACTGGCTGGCATTTCCCAACCAAACAACCTTCTATCAGTTTGTTCGTTTGCGAAAAAGGTTAGCGATGCGCCGGCTTGCTCGAAGCACATCCAGAAGAAAATAACAAAGAGCATGATGATGATGATGACAGTAAGGCGAGATTTCTCAACCTTAGTTAGTGACCTGTCTGTAAGAATTGCAAATGGTAAACATAAAGTCATTCCATAAATAGCAGAGCCCCAAAAGTCGACATCAAAAACAAAATATATTAAGGCGATAGCTGCGACAATTGAAGCAATGAGAACTATGATCTGTGTAGTACTAAAACCTGTTTCACCTGTTTCAGAAACAGAAGTGTCTTTTAGTTTATTAGCATGTGTTCCTAGTTGTTCTCCTGTATGGGAGATCACGTATTTGTCCTTTGTGTAATAAAAAATTATTAAGCTGATGATCATACCAACACCTGCAGCAAAGAAGCCCCATTTAAAGTCCACTTTCTCCCCAAGATAACCGCACACTAAAGGAGCTAAAAACGCTCCTGCATTGATGCCCATATAAAAGATAGTGTAGGCTGAATCTTTACGGCTATTATCACCTTCGGGATATAGCTGGCCCACCATTGTAGAGATGTTTGGCTTAAAAAAGCCATTCCCAAAAATCAGGAAAGCAAGGCCAGTCCATAGTAATGTTGTAGTTACTCCACCTGAGCCTTCGCCCATAGAGGCGCATGCAAATAATATAAATTGTCCAATTGCCATTAGGAGACCACCGACAAAAATAGACTTCCTGTTACCCCAATACCTGTCAGCAACGTATCCACCGATCAATGGGGTCAAATAAACAAGACCAGTATAACTACCATAAATATTTGCAGCATAAGCTTTGTCAAATAATAACTTGTCGGTCATGAAAAGGACGAAGATTGCCCGCATGCCATAGTAGCTAAATCTCTCCCAGAACTCTGTCGCAAAAAGAACATAAAGACCTTTGGGATGGCCCTTTTGTAAAATAGCCTGGTCGGCTGGAGTAACGTTCATAATAGTCTTTAATTTGGTTAGTAATTAGAAGGTTTACTTTTTTAACGGCTCAAAATAGCGATAATTCTTTTTGTTTGCTTGTAACAACCATACCAAATTGAGATAACACCGAATTACTTTTTACTTTCGCCCCATCATCTAATCACTTTTAACTATTAATATGAACATTCTTTTGCTAGGTTCTGGCGGCCGTGAACATGCGCTTGCATGGAAAATGAAACAGAGCCCTTTATGTTCTTCTTTATTTATTGCTCCTGGAAATGCAGGTACTTCAGCGTTTGGTATTAATGTAAATATTGGTGTTAATGATTTTGCCGTACAAAAGACATTCTGTCTAAAGCACAATATAGATATGGTAGTTGTAGGCCCTGAAGATCCATTGGTAAATGGGGTCTATGATTTTTATAAAAATGACGAGGCGTTGGAGCACATAATTGTTGTTGGCCCTTCTGCAAAAGGTGCACAGTTGGAGGGAAGCAAAACTTTTTCAAAACAGTTTATGCAAAGACATAATATTCCAACGGCTGCTTATGCTGAGTTTGATGATTTAAGTTTTGAGCAAGGGGTTGATTACCTGGAGGAGCATGCACTACCGATTGTATTAAAAGCAGACGGTCTGGCTGCAGGGAAAGGTGTGCTTATCTGCCAATCAAACGAGGAGGCAATAGAAGTTTTTACTTCAATGATTAAAGGCAGGCAGTTTGGAGAAGCCAGTTCGAGAGTGGTAGTAGAAGAGTTTTTAGCGGGTATAGAGATCAGCGTATTTGTATTAACTAATGGCAGTGATTATAAAATTATTGGACATGCAAAAGATTACAAGAGGATTGGCGAAGGAGATACAGGTTTAAATACTGGCGGAATGGGTTGCGTTAGCCCTGTACCATTTGCTGATGCATTTTTTATGAAGAAAGTTGAAAAGAATATAATTAAGCCTACAATTAAAGGATTGTATTCAGAAGGATTAGAATACAAAGGATTTGTTTTTTTTGGCCTGATATTAGTTAACGACGAGCCTTTTGTAATAGAATACAATTGCAGGATGGGCGATCCTGAGACTGAAGTTGTGATACCCAGATTGAATAATGACCTTGTAGCTTTGTTTGTAGCTATGGATAAAGGCGAGTTGGAAGAGCAACGAATAGAAATAGATGAAAGGGCTTGTTGTACAGTAATGGCAGTGAGTGGTGGCTACCCGGGAGATTATAAAAAAGATATAGCAATTGAGGGACTGACAGAAGGGTTGGGCGAGGATGTACTGCTTTTTCATGCGGGCACAAGGCAGGCGGGTGATACGATTGTTACAAATGGAGGAAGAGTACTTGCTGTAAGTGCGTTTGGTTCAGGTATTAAAGAGGCTGTAAACACGGCAAAAAAAGGTTTGGAAAAGATAAGTTTCGAGGGAATGTATTACAGGAAGGATATAGGTTATGAATTTGAATAATATTATTTGCAGAACGGCGTTATACTGTTGAATAGGATGAATAATGGTATCTTGTACAAGAGTGCGACGCAACAGAGGTTGAATAGCATTGAACTGATGGGTACCAAAATATTTCTGTGCAAATGCAACGTTCGTTCTACATTCGCGCCAAGCTTGTATTGATACGGTTTTCGACTTTGTTATTTCGAACTATTTCTTACAACTTTGTACGCATTAAATAATCATTAAGGAACTTTTTATAAATGGGACTATTTAACTGGTTTACGCAAGAAATAGCTATTGACCTTGGTACGGCCAACACGCTTATCATTCATAATGAAGAAGTGGTGGTTAATGAACCTTCGATTGTTGCCTTAGACAGGAACAACCCGAAGAACGTTCTGGCTGTGGGGAAGAGGGCTTTGATGATGCACGAGAAGACCCATGAAAGTATTAGAACTGTTCGTCCGCTTAAAGACGGTGTAATAGCTGACTTTAACGCTGCGGAGTTAATGATAAGGGAACTAATTAAATTGGTTTATCCAAAAAAACCGCTTTTCCCGCCGAGCTGGAGGATGATGATTTGTATTCCATCGAGCATTACAGAGGTGGAAAAACGTGCTGTTAGAGATAGCGCAGAACAAGCCGGGGCCAAAGAAGTTTATCTTTTGCATGAGCCGATGGCTGCGGCACTAGGTATTGGTATTGATGTGGAGGAGCCGGTTGGAAATATGATTATTGATATTGGCGGTGGTACAACTGGTATTACAGTTATTGCCCTTGCAGGTATCGTTTGCGACCAAAGTATTCGTATTGCAGGTGATGAATTTACTGCTGATATTATGGAAGCGCTTCGCCGTTACCATAGTTTGTTAATTGGTGAAAGAACTGCCGAGCAAATTAAAATTCAGATTGGTGCTGCTATGAAGGATTTGGATAATCCTCCTGATGATATTCCTGTAAACGGTCGTGACCTTGTAACCGGTATTCCTAAACAAATTATGGTAAGCTACCAGGAAGTTGCTGAAGCTTTAGATAAGAGCATCTTTAAAATTGAAGAGGCTATTTTAAAAGCTTTGGAAACTACACCTCCTGAGTTGGCTGCTGATATTTATCGTCGTGGTTTATACTTAACAGGCGGGGGTGCACTACTTCGTGGCCTTGACAAACGTTTGAGCCAAAAAATAAAACTGCCTGTACACGTTGCTGACGATCCTCTTAAGAGTGTTGTTCGCGGTACAGGTATAGCGCTTAAGAATTACCAGCGTTTTCCTTTTATTATGAGATAGGGCCCCCTTAATCCCCCAAAGGGGGAATTACAAGCATCGGTGATGTCACAATGTTCAATAATGATTTCGGTACACCCATTTAAGAGGATGCGCAAAATTGCTATTCTTCAGCCTGCTATGGTTAACGATTTTTTGTTCCCTCCTTCGGGGAGCGGGGGGGCTGGATTATGAAAAATATTTTTGTCTTTATAAGGAGGTACTTCAATTTTCTTTTCTTTCTTGTTTTACAGATCTTATCTATTGTTTTATTGGTTACTTATAATAAGACGCACCAGGCTACTTATGCTGTTGTGGCTAATGAAGTAACAGGCTACCTTAACTTCCAGTATAATAAGGTTCAGCAATACTTTCACTTAAAGGAAACCAACCGGCAGCTTGCTGAAGAGAATGCACGCTTAAGGAATCTTCTTGGCAATAATTTCGAAAATCCAGATAGTTCGCAGGTAACAGTGCTCGACAGCCTGGTAAGAGATACAGTAGGCAGGCAACGTAAGTTTCTTTGGTTACCTGCCAAAGTGGTTGGCAATACGGTGTCAAGTCAAATGAATTATCTTACCCTTCATCGTGGAGCCAACCAGGGAGTGAAAAAAGACATGGCTGTTATTGGACCACAGGGAGTTGTTGGTATTATAATAGATGTAAGTGAAAATTACAGCCGTGTTATGAGTTTGCTGCATCGTAATAGTAAAGTAAGCAGCATGCTTAAAAAGGGTAACGTGTCAGGAAGTGTTGAGTGGGATGGGCAGGATCCGCGCTACCTTACTTTAAGAAATATACCTAAGAGTGCACCGGTTGTAAAAGGCGATACTGTACTTACAAGCACGTACTCAGCTAACTTCCCCAGCCATATTATGGTGGGCACCGTGCAGGATATTGCTGCAGAGCCTGCAAGTAACTTTTTTACAATCCGTGTAAAAACGGCTACCAATTTTTTAAGTATTCAATACGTAAACCTTGTTGCCAATATGCAATGGGAAGAACAGCGCAGGTTAGAGGCTGTGCAGCTTAAAAACCAATGAGTACTTTAGTAAGAAATACCATCCGCTTTATAATGTTCCTGCTGGTGCAGTATTATGTGTTGGACCAGATCAGGCCTATCCACCAGTTTATTACACCTTACCTGTACTACCTTTTTGTGTTATGGCTTCCGTTTTCCATCTCGCGATTTGGGCTGATGTTGGTGGCGTTTGTATTTGGTTTTTCGCTTGATCTGCTTACAGGCACACCAGGTTTGCATGCTGCGCCCTGCGTATTAATTGCTTATTTACGTCCCTTTCTCATAAACCTTCTTATGTCGCAGGAAGGTGCGGAATTCAACTATACAGAACCTTCTATTCGGAGTATGGGCGGCGCGCCTTATAGTTTATATATATTGGTGTTTACGTTTCTCCACCACGCCTTCCTTGTTTTTATTGAGTGGTTAGATTTTGGTACCATCCTTTACTTCTTAGGAAAAGTAACCGCTACTACCGGCCTAAGTCTGTTGCTGGTTTTTATCAGCGAGATGCTGTTCTTCCGCAAGCAAAAGTTTCGCACGAACACTGCGTAGTGCCGGGTTAATTTTTCTGATACCAGCTATCTCTTCAATAGCATCATCGTTGCGTCGCAATTACTTTATCGGCATATCTATTGGCAGCAGTTCTTCTGTTTTGCTGTTACTGGAAAAGTCACTTTACCTATTGTTTACGGCATGGCAATGTAAGCCTAATGTTGCTTATAGTTTTACAAGTACAAGTGAGTGACACAACGATGATGCTATGAAAAACTTCTGCTAGCCAAATAATAATGCAAAATGCAAAATGAAAAACGAGGAGAGACGTCTCTGATTTTTTTACATTTTACATTTTGCATTTTTAATT
>JAQBNN010000209.1 GCA_028288505.1 Segetibacter sp.
ATGCCTTTTGAAATGAGTGGCGGTGAGCAACAACGTGTTGACATTGCCCGGGCACTTCTGAATTCTCCTAAGTTAATATTGGCGGATGAGCCTACCGGTAACCTCGACCCTGAAACAAGTGACGAGATAATGCAATTGTTGTTTCACATTGCAAAGGATTATAACACAGCGGTTGTTATGGCTACGCACGATTATATTGTTATAAACAGGTATCCTGCACGTATGCTAAAAACTGAAAGAGGTAAGGTATATGATAGCGCAACTGTAGCTGCATAGTATGCAGTTTCAGGCATACGTAATAAAAAGCAATAATAGTACAGCTATCAAGGTTTGCTTTGCAGGCATTGCGATCCTTACAGCTTCTATTTTTTTATTTGCTTTTGAAATTGAACCTTTAGCTACTTATGTCGTAAGTATTGGGTTCATGATATTTGTCGGCGGCGTTATTGCGTCTGGAGGAAATACATCTATTTACAAGATTACTAAAGATGTTCTGGCAATTGATGAAGAGAAAATCTTGGTAGGAGACGCCGACTTTAAGTATGATGAAGTGGAAGGATTAAATTTCTATTTTGATTCTTTTTATAGTCAAAGTTCCTTTGGTTACTATACCGATAATATTGGGAGGATTGAGTATGGGATTGACAACTACGTCAGTTTTACATATAAGAAGATGTTCTTTAAAACAACTTTTTACCTCGCTAATGAAAATCAAGCAAACACCTATTTTGAACTTTTAAAGTGGCTTAGGCAGAATCAAATAGATTTTACCGCGAGTACCCGACCTGGTCAACATCCTTAACCCCATATCTCTCTCATTAATTCCAACGCATTCTTATCGTTATCAAACATCTCATCCAATAACAGGTGTCTTAATTTAAGTTCCTCTTCTTCAAACGGATGCCGGTTTAATTGAAATATGATCGACTTGATGGCTGTAGCATTGTTGCCGACGTGGCATGCTACTTCCACACCTGTACCTTGTACGGTCGCTTCGTTTACTACACAATGCCGCCCATTGTATAACGCATTCAAAAGCTTCAATTTTATTCCCGTAGCATTAAATGAAGGAAGGATATTCATTTGCGCTCCTGCAATTAGGTACTGCATTTCTTTCTCGTCAGGGTTCGCAACTAAAGAAATATTTTTCCTGTTTGCCATTCCATCTTTCACCCTCCTCGATGGGTTTTTTCCGGCAATAATTAGCTTGATGTCGATGTTGTTGAAAACCTTTTTAGCCAACCACAGAGCAGCTTTTTCGTTTTCGGAAACACTCAGATCTCCATGGTATAAGCAGTAGGTTCCAACACCTGTTTTACTACTAATTTCCCAGCCAGGTAAAAACAAAGGGAGGTAGCTTATATGCGTAGCTCCTAACAGTTTGTACGTCTCCGTATCTTTTGGAATTACGGTTAAAAAGGAACACAGCTTTGCTATCTTTTTCTCATATTTTAAAAGTGCCTTGCTCTCCCACAGGTAGTAAAGTTTTTTCGTAATCGAGCTGGAATTATAGTACAGGTTTTTATAGTAAACGTGCTCCACATTGTGCAGACGCACAAAGCATTTACGCGAAGCAAACCGGCTATCGTTTAACAGGTAAGTACAATGCACGCCTTCCATTAATATTGGGTGGTCGTCCTGCAAAAGCCGATCAAACATACTACTATTTCTCCTGGTAGCAACTATATATGGCAAAGAAAATGAAAAGCCTTTCCAGCCTTCGATGCGTTTATAATATTCGACGGTTTCACAGTATTTATTTAGTTCAGGTTGCTGGCCGCGGCCGTACTCGAAACAATGTAAATGAATTTTTATGCCTCTTGCTTTAAGCGCCGGGAGTTTATAAAACAAGTCAAACACACCACCATAATCAACAGGGTAGGGAACATTCAGGCAAATTATATGAAGATGTTTTTCCAAAGATTTTCTTTAATGGGGGCCAAGGTTTCAGTTACCTATTTAGCTGCCGTTGCGTCGCACTCTTGTACTTTTAGTACCCTACTCAACGTCTCACACTAAGTGTAAAGGCAAATAATTTCCTGTTTCTTCAGCTAGCTGCTAAATACTTTCTGTTTATAAAAATCGACCAATACTTGTTCCTCGGTACTCCAGTTCAAATGCTGCCTTGCTGTCAAACAATTTTGCTCCAGCTTCTTGTACAAGTCCTCATCCCCTAAAAGGTTATTAAAGGCTGCAGCAATTGTGTCAGTATCGGTTTTATAAATTAAATAAGCGATTCCGTATTCATCATTTATTTTTTCATACTCAGGATAACCCACACAAACCTGGGGAACACCAGCCATAATGTAATCGAAAAAGCGATTAGCTAAAGAGTGGTATTGGTTTAAACCAACATTCTCGAATAAAGTAATAGCCGCAAACGCCCTTGGCGTTAATAGTTTTAATTCAGCTGGTGGTACATATCCTCTTAGTTCAACTTTTTTCTCCAATTTATGTTGTTTAACCAACCGTTTTGCCTGCTCGAAAAAATTCCCTTCCCCACAAATAACAAGATTCGCATCTACCATTTTCATAGCGGGAATAAGGGTTTCAAAACTTCTTCCTTCATTTACGGCTCCCTGGTAAATTATAAAACGATCAATTGTACAAGGCGAATGCGCTGTATTAATCACGACAGGCATGTTCTTCACCACTTCATATTTCACCCCGTACCGGTTATAAAACTCGTCCGCAATAAATTTGTTCACAGTGTAACCCAACTCGAACTTCGGAACTGCAAACCTCTCCACCTTAAGCCAAAGCTTTTGAATTGAGGGTCGGATTACGATTTCTTTTTGCTCTGTAAATAATTCATGGGCATCGTAAACACGCCGTTTACCTCTTATTGTAGACGCAATATAACACGGCAGAATCGTATCTAAATCAATAGCACAAAAGCCGTAGGTTTTTGAAAAGAGCAAATGAAATAACAATCTAAGGTTAAATTCTAAATACATCGCTTTGCCTTTGCTGAAAAAGCAATTAAGGCGCTTTTGTCTATATGGCTCCTCAACGAGTGCTACAGACGTCTTCAGTTTTCTGCCAACCAATTTTACATGATATCCTTGTTGCGACAACGAGGTGCAAATGCGTTTCATTCGCTGGTCGTAGGTAAGATCATTGATAACAGTAAAAGTGATGGTGGTTGTTGACATTGTGATGTTAGCAAATATAGCTTGTAGAACAGAAGTTGAATAACTTGCAATTGTCTTTAGAAATTATGAGGTAGTGCCCGGGCTGAATAGAGAATTTATAGTACAAGAGTGCGACGCAAGAAAAGATGAATAGATAACTTCGGGTGGAAACAAAAATTTCTTAATCATTTTATCAGTTTCATCTGCTTTTATAAAACCAGCGTTGAGTTACTTCTTTTAATTTGAGGCTTTATGCTAATTTACGCATAATTGTGTAAATAATTTTGCGTGTAAACTGAAACTTTTGTTTATTAAAAAGATTTTCTTTTTTTAATTATAGGTTAATAACTTACTTTTGCCGCCGAATAAAAAAATAGAAGAAAATTTTCTGAGATGTTAACAACTGAAAAAAAAGCTACCATTTTTACTGATTTTGGCGGTAATGCTAAAAACACAGGCTCTATAGAAGGGCAAATCGCTTTATTGACTGAAAGAATTAGTCAAATATCTAAACATTTACAAACTAACAAAAAAGATTTTTCTACTCAGCGTGGATTGATGAAGTCAGTTGGTATGCGTAAAAGTTTACTTACTTACTTGCAAAAGCATAACCTAACTGGTTATCGTGCATTGATTGAAAGACTGGGATTAAGAAAATAATTCTTTTTTCTATGATAATTACTATTCCCAACTGGCGATTATGGCGGTTGGGAATAGCTATTTGTATTAATGCCTGTATATTTGGGTTTCAAATATTTAACGTGTATATTGAAGTGAATTTCTCTCCTCAATACTTTGATATTCCAATTTCAAACTAATAGATTGTATGTTGTCTCAACCAATTAATGTAACCTTCGATATTGGGGGTGGCCGCAAAGTAACCATCGAAACTGGCAAGTTAGCTCGCCAGGCAGATGGAGCGGTAACCGTACGCCAAGGAAATTGTATTCTGCTTGCAACAGTAGTTGCAAATAAGGAGCCTCGTGAAGGACAAGAATTTTTTCCGTTGTCAGTTGATTACCAGGAAAAATTTGCTTCAGCAGGTCGTATTCCTGGTTCGTTTTTCAAGCGTGAAGCAAGATTGAACGATTATGAAGTGCTTACGAGCCGCTTGATCGATCGTGCTTTGCGTCCGTTATTTCCTGAAGATTATTTCTGCGACGTGCAGGTTTTAATTTCTCTTATATCAAGTGATGCTGAGGTTATGCCTGATGCATTGGCTTGTTTAGCAGCTTCCGCTGCTCTTGCAGTTTCTGATATTCCGATTAAAGAAATTATTAGTGAAGTAAGAGTTGCTAAAGTGAATGGCCAGATTGTAATTAATCCTACCCGATCTCAACTAGCTGAAGCTGAGTATGAGTTTATAATTGCTGCCACCGACAAAAACCTGATGATGGTTGAAGGTCAGGCAAAAGAATGTTCTGAAGCTGACTTAGTCCAGGCTTTGGAATTAGGCCACGAAGCAATTAAGCTACAAATTAAGGGTCAGCAGGAGTTGCGTGCTAAAGTGGGTGTTACGGGTAAAAGAGACTATACTAAACCAGTAGAAAACGAAGAGCTTAGAAGTAAGGTATCTGCTTTTGCAAAAGATCGCGTTTACCAGCTTTCTAAAAGTGGCGTAAGCAAACACGACCGCATTGACGGCTATAGCAAAATAAGAGAAGAACTATTCGCAAGCCTGGGCGAAGAAATATCGGATGTTGAAAAGAAGCTTGTTAAGAAATATTACGAAGACCTTAAGTGGGAAGTAGTTCGCAACATGATGTTGGAAGATCG
>JAQBNN010000063.1 GCA_028288505.1 Segetibacter sp.
TTTTTACCGGTAAGTACGATTCCCTTTCTACAGCTATATATCTTATGCTCGGTTGGATGATAGTATTCGTAGTTCAGCCCATCAGAGCAAATATGCCTTTAGAAGTTTTTGCCTGGATTTTAGCAGGAGGGCTCTGCTATACTTTGGGAGTGATCTTTTACCGTTGGCGTACGCTTAAATTCCATCATAGCATTTGGCATATGTTTGTACTTGGGGGTACTGCATTTCATTTTATAGGAGTATATAAGTGTATAGGAAGTTAACCTGATTGAAATGTAAAACGCGTTTAAAACGATTTAATGGAATTATCAATTGTAGATATTTCAACAGTTTTCCAGGAGAAACACGGCATCATGCTTTGATGCACAGCATTGAATTAGCAAAATGGGCAGAGCGGTTAGGCTATAGTCGCATATGGGTAGCCGAACATTTGCAGCCGGTTTTATTGCCGGTCGGGCTCCCGAAGTTTTAATTGCTGCAATAGCTGCCAATACCTTAACTATTAAAGTAGGTTCAGGCTCTGTTTTATTGAATCATTATAGTGCTTATAAAGTAGCAGAAGTATTTTGTACTTTAAATGAACTATACCCTAACCGTATAGACCTTGGTGCAGGAAGAGCTACCACCGGTCCTGTTTCTGATTATGCTTTACAGAAGATAGAAGCAAACGGTTTCAAAGTAACTCGGACCAGCAGATTCGCGAATTAGTTGCTTGGTTAGATCTTAGTTTTGCGGAAGACCATCCTTTTTCGAAATTACCACTCCATACCATTACTAGTAAACCACAATTACACCTTCTCGGTTCCAGTTCCTGGAGTGCTTCAGCCGCCGCTGCACTTGGTTTACGGTATGTATTTGCGGGATTTATAAATCAACAGGGAGCATCAAAAATTATCAATACCTACCGTAATAATTTTAAACTTTCTAGTAGTCAAATTGGTATTAAAAAACCCGAAGCTATGCTTGCCGTTCACGTAGTATGCGCCGACACGGAAGAAGAAGCTGCTCGTCAATTAGCACCTGTTCACCTAATGTACCGAAATTTGTCTATAGGCAGATTACATGCACCAATTCCCGGTGCTGATGAAGCCATCAGACAATTAGGAGGCATTCCAACTATAGAAAAATACATTGCTGGAACGCTTGTGCCACCAAAGTTTGTCGGTGGTAATCCTGATAGTGTTCGTGAACAGTTAACCATACTTGCTAAAAATTTCTCTGTAAATTAAATTTTTATACAAGATATGATAACAGACAAGGACGCACGATTTCGGTCTTATGAATTGATGAGTAGCATAATTAACAAAAATAAAAATGCTGGGTAAAGCCTATGATTTCGCCTTTTCAACTTAAATAATAATGATAGTTAAGAAAGTAGTAGTAGGTAAAATACAGACTAAATAAACACAAACAACTTTGTGTATTTTGTAAAAATTACTCATTTGTCTTTAAAGCCCCTGCTTCTTTACTACTTTTGCCGCCCTGTAAAATAGAAAGTTGCCCATATTGAATTATGCAAGGTTAAAGACACTTATGAATATAAACCACCACATTTTTACATTATTCTTGCCCGCTTTCCTACTGGTAGGTAGTTGCAAGCAAATGGGGCAGGACACAAGTAAACATAGTACTGCCTTAGTACAGCCGGTACCTTCTAAAGACACTGTGTCTCCTATATTGGTTCATATTTCTGGTGGCACATTTAAAATGGGAACTAATGATCCTGCATTTCCTGACGCTCACCCGGTACACGAAGTAATAGTTCAGGAGTTTTGGATGGATGAGCATGAAGTTACAAATGCTGAATTTGAAAAATTTGTAAAAGCTACTAATTATGTAACGGTTGCTGAAAGGCAGTTAAACCCGAAAGATTATCCCGGAGTGCAGGCTGAAAGTTTAGTTCCTGGTTCAATTGTTTTTTCTCCGCCCTCCGAACGTCTTGAGTTAAGTCAGCCACTTCAGTGGTGGCAGTATATTGCTGGAGCAGGTTGGAAAAATCCTTTAGGACCGCAAAGTAATATTATAGGAAAGCAAAATTATCCGGTAGTTCACGTAAGTTATGAGGATGCAATGGCTTATGCTAAATGGGCAGGTAAAAGGTTGCCAACTGAAGCTGAATGGGAATTTGCTGCCCAGGGAAAGCGACCAGGACTTAAATATTACTGGGGTAACGAACTAAAGCCTGGAGGTGCCTGGTCGGCCAATATTTACGAGGGGGACTTCCCAAATAATGATACTGGAGAAGACGGTTATGCTGGTATAGCACCTGTAAAATCTTATGCTCCTAATCCTTACGGGTTATATGATCTTGATGGTAATGTTTGGGAATGGTGCAATGATTTTTATAGACCAGATTATTATGAAAGAAGTCCTGCAAATAATCCAAAAGGTCCTTCTGATAGTTACGATCCGGAAGAACCTAATTTAGTAAAACGTGTTCAACGTGGAGGTTCATTTTTATGCAGTGACCAGTATTGTATAAGGTACAGGCCTGGTAGCCGAGGTAAGGGTGAGGTAAGCAGTAGTTCTAATAATTTGGGGTTTAGGTGTGTAAAAGATAGTGCGGTAAGTAAATAAGAACCTTCTTTCCGAATATAAGAAGCTGAATATTTTTATTTTGGCTATTCTTTTTTATCCATTGTGAACACTACCATTATTACAGGCGGGAACAAAAGTGACAAGTACTTTTAACTTGAATGGGATAAAAAGGGGAAAGGATTTTTTAAAGGTTCAATGTTGGGTACAAAACTGAAGTCGTTCCTGATATTGCCTACTTAATTCTATTAACTGACCACAACCACATTAAAACGCCGATTATATAACACCAATACATTTGTTGAGTGGAAGTTTATATTAGTTTTACTTCAAATCAATTAAGCCGCAAATCTAAATTGCAAAAAGGTGAAAGTGGTGATAGGTATTTTAGGCTAAACACAAAGAAAAAAGGAGTCAGTTGGAGAAAATCTTTTGTTATGAATAAAATGAGATGTTTAATAACAATAATTACACTTGCTATTTTCAATGCTTGCCAGCATGGGGTGACGCTGGACAGTAATGTAAACACCGATAGTAGTATTAAATCAGTAACTGAATTGCATTCCGAGGTTCTTTTGGAAAAACAAAACGACACATTAATAAGCCAAACAAAAATAGTTTATAAAAAGTTGTCTTGTTGTGTAGCACCTCCTTCTAGGTTTGACTCTAAAGCCGACAAGAAGTAATTTTATTTTAAAATTCTCTTAGATTTATTATATGGGTACCCGTTTTAGTAAACTAAGTGTTTTAGCTAACAAGAGTAGCTTGCAAGGGGCACTATTAAAAATCAGCACCCATTAAAAGGAAGTGATATCCTCCAAATGCCGCTCCTTCTCACAAGTATTTTTTTTATTAATCGTTATAACTATTAAGGTTGTTATTCATAGGCAATCTCCGGCCTCCTGGTCTTTTCAGGCGATAGCTTAATGCCGTCATTCTCTCTTTATAGAGCATTAATTTTCTTCAATCATCATATAGTTTCTTGTTTATATTCAATCGTTAACCTTGCTATTTGTTCTTTAAAGCAGATGGGCAGGACAAGATGCTAGAATAGTTTATTAAACTGATAATAACTAAAAATATGATCTTAAAAGAAAAAGCTTACTTGCATTCAACTATAATTCTAACGATTGTCTCTTTCACACTTTTACAAATTAGAAAGCTTTCTTCTAAGCGACAATTTTCCTCCAACAAACCCTTTAAAAGAAGACACCATTTCTTTAAAAACGGCCATATGCAAAAAAAAATCCCTTTCTGGTCATCTACAGTTAGTGTAAGTTGTAGAGTTAGTACCCTTCTACTTATTACATTTATTTCTTTTTCCTTACCGGGCTTTTTGCTCAATCTGCCAAAATCATCGGTTCTCCAGTAATGTTATTAATGGTTAAAGCAACCTAATGATGCTGCCCTCAAAGCAAAGAATATAATTGACAGGTTTATTAGCAAAATAAAGCTCATGAGCCTTTAGCGTAAGGGTTTATATTTTAGAAGTTCCAGATTTTTTGACTGGAATGTATGCCAACGTCTTAATGGTAAGCCCAGAAATCAGAAAGTAAAGGCTCTGTAGAAACTATAGGACTGCAGTAGCACCAGTTAAATAACTAATAAGAGAAAATTAGATCACCTTTTTAAAAGCTAACAAATGCTAAGAACCTATTTATTTATTATTGTACTGTTTGTACTTGCACCGTTATTCGGGGAAAGTCAAAACAACAACAGAGCTCCCAACATTGTTTTCATCCTCACAGATGATTTAGGCTATGGAGATGTTAAGTATTTGAACAAAGAAGGAAAAATAAAAACACCTAACATGGATCGGATCGGCAAAGAAGGTATGGCTTTCACCGATGCTCATTCCTCGTCGGCAGTGTGTACCCCATCCCGCTACAGCATCTTAACAGGTCGCTATTCATGGAGAACGAAATTAAATAAGGGAGTGTTATACGGGTACTCCGAACCATTGATCGACTCTGGCCGCTTAACTGTTGCAAGCTTATTACAATCTAAAGGTTATAGTACTGCCTGTATTGGTAAGTGGCATTTAGGAATGACATGGCCACTGTTGAAAGATGGACCGAAACCTGTTTACGATTACACCAAAGCAATTACTAATGGACCAACCTCGTTAGGCTTCGATTACTTCTATGGCATCAGCGCATCGTTAGACATGCCGCCATTTATTTATATTGAAAATGACCATACAGTAGGATTACCAACTGTTACAAAAAAATGGGGAAGAGAAGGACCCGCGGGAAAAGATTTTGAAGCCGAAAACTGCGTGCCAGATTTTACCACTAAAGCAGTGAACTACATTAAAGAACAGTCTGGCAAGAACAAACCTTTTTTCCTATACTTTGCTTTGCCATCACCACATACACCCTTGGTTCCAAATAAACAGTTTAAAGATAAAACCGGTGTTACCGAGTATGGTGATTATGTGGCCGAAACAGATTGGTCGATTGGTGAAATTTTGAAAGCGCTTGATCAAAACGGCGTCAGTAAAAATACACTAGTCATCTTCACAAGCGACAATGGCTTTGCTCCTTATGTGCTTCCAAAATATAACGTTGAAGCCTTAGGTCATTATCCCAGCTATGGGTTCCGCGGTTATAAAGCCGATATATGGGAAGGCGGTCATCGTATTCCTTTTCTTGTACGTTGGCCTGGTAAAATTAAGCCCAGCGCCATTTCTGCAGAAACTATTTGTTTATCCGATTTTATGGCTACTGCCGCTGCTATCGTAGGCGACAAACTCCCTGCAAATTCTGCCGAAGACAGTTATAACATCCTTCCTTATTTCGCTGGTTCTACCATAGACATTCGTGAAGCTACGGTGCATCATTCCATCAATGGGTACTTTGCAATCAGGCAGGGCAAGTGGAAGCTTGAGCTTTGTCCTGGCTCAGGTGGCTGGGCTGCTCCACGAGATGACACTGCGTTTAAAATGAACTTGCCTGCTGTGCAATTGTTCGATTTATCGGTTGATATAAAGGAGCAAGACAATGTGCAGGCGCAGCATCCTGATGTAGTAAAAAAGTTAACTGCCCTGCTTCAAAAATATGCAAGCGAAGGACGAAGTACATCTGGCGTACCACAAAAAAATGATAGAGAGGTAGACATTTGGAACAATAAAGCCTCGCTGTAAAAGCAATAGTTGAGTAAGTTTATCGAAACACCTCTAATTTTTTTTAAATTTTTGTTACCAGCATTAGTTCTTTAATTAAGTATCGTTGTGTCACTCACTTGTACGGTAATTTCTCGGTTCGTCAGGCGCCTGCCTCTATCCTGTTAACCACTTATTACAGGCTGCGCTGAACAATAATTTAAAGTACAAGAGTGCGACGCAAGAATGATGAATAATGAGGAGCTGACGGGACCAAAATATTTTTCTTTACAACGGGTGAAAATAATTGATCCCCTAAAGTAGTATATACTAATAGCCATATAATTTGATTAAGAGACAACCATTAATAGCTACGTTTTATAGGCACCTCTTTTTTGCGGTTGCAATCTTTTGTTTTTCACTTACAAAAGGTTTAGCCCAAAAAAACCTTTTTGTCGCACCCAATGGTAATGATAAAAACGTTGGAACTATTCAAAAACCTTTTGCCACCATTGCTGCTGCACAACAAGCTGTAAGAAAAATAAAAGGACGGGTGAATGTATTTATAAGAGGTGGTAAGTATTATTTAAAAAGGGCCGTTGTGTTTACAACCAAAGATAGCCGAGGTGAAAACGCCTCGGTTGTTTACGGGCCTTATAAGCAGGAGAAAGTTGTAATAAGCGGTGCACAACCAGTGGCACTTTCATGGACACGTTATAGAGATAATATTTACCAGGCAAAAGTTAGCGGCAATCTGTTGTTTGACCAGCTCTTTATAAACGGTCGGTTACAACAGATGGCTCGTTATCCAAATTATGATTCAACTGCAAGGGTTTTTAATGGTACTGCTGCAAATGCGTTAAGTGTTGAAAGAACATCTGGATGGAAAAATCCGCAAGGTGGTTTTGTGCATGCATTGCATAAAAGTGAATGGGGCGGTTTTCATTATGAAATAAAAGGAAAAGATGCGAAAGGTGAACTAGTGTTAGAAGGTGGCTGGCAAAACAACCGACAATCAACAATGCATAAGAACTACCGTTTTGTTGAAGGTGTTTTTGAAGAGTTAGATACTTTAAAAGAATGGTACTTTGATAGGAATGAACAGACTCTTTATTATTACTCTGGTAAAGAAACTAACCTTTCAACTGCACTTGTTGAAACGCCCCAATTAAAACACCTGTTCGAGTTTAGAGGAACGGAAAAGTCACCAGTGACTAATATCAGTATTCGTGGTTTGCAATTAACGCAAACAGTTAGAACGTTTATGGAAACGAAAGAACCATTGTTGCGTAGCGATTGGACAATTTATAGGGGCGGCGTTATTGTAATGGATGGAACGAAAAACTGCACGATAAAAGATTGTCACATTTACAACGCTGGTGGCAATGGAATTTTCTTTAGTAACTATAATTACGGTGATACCATTTCAGGTTGTCATTTAGAAAACTTAGGTGCAAGTGCAGTTTGTTTTGTGGGTGATGCAAACGCTGTTCGTTCTCCCAGTTTTGAGTATAAGGAGTTTGTTCCTTTAGCAAGCCTGGATAAAACTAAAGGACCAAAGACAAATAATTTTCCTTCTCATTGTGTTGTTTATAATAACCTCATTCAAAACATCGGGCAGGTAGAGAAGCAGGTTGCGGGTGTGCACATCTCAATGTCGAAAAACATAACAGTTAGCCATAATACTATTTATAATCTGCCACGTTCCGGAATAAATATTAATGACGGAACATGGGGTGGACATATTGTAGAGTATAATGATGTTTTTAATACGGTGCTTGAAACGGGAGATCACGGTGCTTTTAATTCATGGGGAAGAGATCGTTACTGGCATCCGGTAAGAGATACGATGGATAAGATTGTTGCAGCACATCGCAATGAGCTAGTTTTATTGGATGCACTTGAAACAAACATTATCAGGTATAACCGTTTTCGCTGCGATCATGGCTGGGATATTGATCTTGATGATGGCTCAAGCAACTACCATATCTACAACAATGTTTTATTAAATGGTGGTCTAAAATTGCGTGAAGGATTTTATCGCACTGATGAGAATAACATTATCATCAACAACACCTTTCATCCGCATGTGTGGTTTAAGAATAGTGAGGATATGTTTAGCAATAATGTGGTATCTACTGCTTATCTCCCCATAAGAATTACCCAATGGGGGAAGCTTGTAGATAAGAATATTTTTCTAGATAGTGCTGCCTTGGCAAAAGAACAAAAAGCAGGTCATGATCAACATTCCGTTTATGAACCTGTTGCGTTTATGAATGCTGCTAAAGGCGACTATCGGTTACCCCAAAATTCTTCTGCTTTTACAACCGGTTTTAAGAATTTCAGCACGGATAGTTTTGGGGTGGTTTCGCAGATTTTAAAACAGCTGGCGCAAAAAGTTAAGCTTCCACAACTGATTAAATTTGCGGTTAGAAAGGATGAAGAGATTGAACTTATAGGTATGAAAGTTAAAAGCCTTACCACGTTAGCCGAACGTTCTGCAACTGGCATGCACGCGGAAAAGGGAGTTTTGGTCCTTGAAGTTTTATCATCAAGTGCTTTAAAAGATTTTATAAAGCCGAATGATGTATTGCTGATGTTTAATGGCAAAGAAATAAATGATGTAAATGCTTTGCTCCAAGCAAAACTGGCATTAAGATCTAAGAGCTTTCCTATCAAAATTTTTCGAAATCAAAAAGAAGAAGTTGTAAATGTTTTTTTACAATAAAGCGAGTTTATTGTTCGAGCAGATCATGTTTATAACTTAGAAGTACAGGCATCTTTTTTAATTATCCAATCCCTAATAAGCTTACTTAATATAACCCATCGCTCGTAAAAACTTATCGGACTCCTCTATGGTTTTATTAAAGTATGTATTAGCGCTATCCTTTCCATAATTGAAAAAACCATGCTGTTGCCCTTCGTAGAAAAACAAGTCGCAGCGATTACCACTCTCTTCCATCGTTTTCTTATAAAGCTGCGCTGTTTGTGGATGTACAAACTTATCCTCTGTACCAAAAAATGCAATGGTGGGTGCAGCACCCTTGCGTATATTATGAAAGGGTGAGATATTTCTGTAACCATCACCAACTTTGTCGTAACCAAATTCACCGGGGCCATTATTGAAAACAGGGTTAAACAAAACCAATGCATTTGGCCTTGAACTAATCGCCAGGTTTTCATTCTTATCATCAAGGGAAGTAAGGTCTGCAGCCGCCGCAATATGCCCACCGGCAGATGCACCTCCTGCAGCAAGTCGCATCGAATCTATCCCTAATTGTATTGCATTTTTTCGAAGAAACCTGATAGCCGACTTCGCATCTTTTACTGCCTCAAAAGGAGAGGTGTTGTTCCTCGTTTTTACACGATAATCTGCAGTAACGGCAATCATTCCTTTGCTCGCAAAATGTTTCGCCTGTGGCTCAAGTTGGTTGATCGAACCTGTACTCCAACTTCCTCCAAAAAACAAGATAATTGCCGGCAATCCTTTGTCCTTCACATAATTGTCAGGGTAATATAATTTCAATCGAAGCTTAGTCGTATCAATGCTTTTATAAGTCATTTCAACTGGTAATCTTTGAGCTGGTAAAGCAAAAGGTGCCATACAAACAAAACCCAAAATAAACAAGTATTTTCTCATGAAATTCAGAATTTACTAAAGTGTTTATTGAATATTTTTTGTACTTAACAGGGTTACTACTATCAACATCGTTGTGTCACTCACTTGTACTTTTTGTAGTAGCTGCAGCATTCTATAGTGCAATCTTACTGATCCATTAATAACTTTCCATGCTAAAAAAATTTAATCCACACCTGCTTTAAATCTCCGGTCTTTCAACCAAAGCAGCCTTGCAGTAATTTGTGGAGACACTGCTATTTTTCCTGATGATTGTTCTATTGCCACAACAGTTCCAAATTTATCTTTCCTAAAATCCGCGAGATAAATATATTCATCGCGAACATAATTATCTCCACCTGCATGTCCCTTGCCCGTAGTGCCATCTACATTACCTGCAAACTTGCCGTTCTTTACAGTTGCCAAAATCACATCAAAATAAGTATTCGCCATAATGGTCATATCCTCTTTTGTTACTCCATACTTTCCAGCATCATACGCAAGCCACATTCCTTCACTTTCGTAAGCGAAATGATTAGCATCTTCTATTCTTGATATAAGCGCATAATCAAACTTCCAACAAGTAGTGCCTGGAGGTAACTTATATTCTTTTACATTCTGCTTAAACCAATCAATATTTACTTTCACCAGTTTATCATATTGCTTTATTCTTTTTGGTGCATCTTTAAGCAATTCATGACATTGTGATAAACGGATCAAGCCATTTGTAAGCATAAACAATTGGTTCCATGGCACAGCCTCATTAGGTTTATAAGTATTTGGCAGACCAGGGAAATAAAACTTTTTATCGTCTCTTACAAAATGTGGCAGTATCCAATGATCGATTACATAATCCGCTTCCTTAACGTACGCCAAGGCCCTCTCTTTATAAGTGTTGCCAACACCGGGGAGAAATTTTAAATTTATTTTCTGATTCCAAACAGAAGGATTTGACAAGATCAACTTCGCTCCATAAAGAATATGAGCAAGCACGCTTCCTTGCTCCACTCCGGCACCCGCAGGGGAAACAGCCGGTTGAGAAGACGGCCAAACAGGCTCAATCCTCCCTGTCCAAACAATTCGCTGTCCACCCTTTTCAGATGGTGCTATATCATTGCGACCCATTAATGCAGCATCACAGTAATAAATCATCCTATCCAGTATAGCCTGGTCTTTGGTTACTTCATACATTAACCCACATGCTTCAATCATTTTACCTGGGTTTCCGTACACGTAAACGTTTCTATCAGCTCTTCCAGGAGCCGGGATGCTTAGGATGTGGGCTTTAAAAGTTGCCACCTCATTTTTAGTTACTTGCCCCGTAAAATTTTCTACTATTAACACAGTACCAATGGATGGTTTTTCTGTTTCCTGTACACTCGCTTGTTGCGAGTAACCTATATAAGTTGTAAGTATAATAGCTGACAAAAACAGTAATATTTTCATTCGGGTTATTAATTTGTACAAGTAAAAAAATCTTATCAATTGCTTAAATAATGTTAGCTAACATTTGTTAACTGCATATTAACCATATGAGTATTTGGTTATGTAATATTGGCAAAAGAGTTATGTTGTTGTTGCATTTTGGCAATCCCTCTAATAAAGTCGTCCAGCTTGTATTGAAATATTTCTCAAAAGCAGCAAGAAATAGTATGAATGGCTGAATCAATTACTAATAACTTGCTTGTTGCCAATATTGCTAATCTTAACAAGGTTGTAATGTTCTTTCCTCTCATGATTGTTTTTTTATTGACTTATTAAGTTGTGAAGCTGCTCTTGTTATATTCTATAATGCAGCAATCTTTATTTTAACCCTGCAGAAACGATTATTAAAACAAGGCTCTGCAATAGCACAACTGTGAAGTATGAGCACACCAGGCGTTTAAAATAGCCTTTTCTTCAGCCTTAACCTTTCATCCTCTCATCAATTCTTTTATCTGCCTATTATTTATATTAGGGGTGTAAAAGCCATCACATAAACATGTGTTTTTATTGTCCTTCTTGCTAAGAGCTATTTCAATCATTAGATTTGTACCTACTGCATGAGAATCTTAACCTTGATAATTCTTATACTACTAAGCTATGCTACTAAAGGGCAGCAAGGCTTTGCTTTCACTCGTATAACAACCGATGATGGAAGTGGCCTTGCAAGTAATGTAGTAAGCAGCCTTTACCAGGATGAAAAGGGGTACATTTGGGTAGGTACCGACAATGGTCTGCAGCGCTTTGATGGAAGTAAGTTTATACAATTCAGGTCAACAAAGCCGGGCAGCGATCAATTACATTATGCTACTGTTTCGCAAATAATTCCTGCAGATAGCGGCCGTTTAATTTTAGCTTTTGCATCCAAACGTGAGTTTGGTATTTTCGATCCTTCTACTTTCATTTATAAGAAGCTCCCCCTTCATTCAAAAGAACCGATACCGGCCAGGGCAGAATTTCGGCTCTGGAAAGATTCTAAGGGGGATATCTATTGTAACATCCTTCAGTACGGCATCTTACATTATAGCAAAAAACAAAAAGCCTTTATTGATGAGAGCCCTTTCTCTTTACCCACTGGCTGGATTTTAAGCCTCGATGGAATGTACGAGGACAAGGTAAGAGAGCAATACTGGTTTGCCTGTGATAAGGGAATATGTATTTATGATAGAGCTTCCAGGCAAACGTGGTATAAAGACTACAACCCTAACAGTATTGCCATTTTGAACGATCCCCGGCTTAGCGACCAGCTAACGCAAATTTACATTGATAAGCAAAGGCGTACATGGGTATTTGGTTGGCCATTGTGGGGTAACGGCGGACAGTATAAATTCTGTTTCGACAGTACCGGTAAATTTCTTGCAAAAGATACCGCAGGTTTAAACCAGGGAACAGTAGGCTTTACAGATTATAATAACTTTTTCGAAACGAAGCAGGGTGACCTATGGATCTATGGGCTTGGTGTTCTGTTTAACTATGATAATAATACGAACCGGTTTTATAATAATAAGAGCGATAAGGAGAATGATAATATTAATATAGACTACGAAGTAATTTACCAGGTTTTGGAAGATAGGGATGGCACCATTTGGTTTGCTTCCGACAAAGGCCTTTACTCAACATCAGTAGGCGGTGGAGATTTTAATGTAGTTAATATAATGTTCAATAAAAAGGAGCCCACTTCAATCACAGATATACTTGAGCTTCCTAACGGGGATATATGGTTAACCTCATGGGGGAATGGAATAAGAAGCATAAACAAGTTCTTTCAAAAAACAGAAAATTATGTATACGATCATAAGCCTCCTTCTACCTGGAAAAATGCTTATGCTGGCGCAGCTTATTTAACCTGGAGCATAAGCAGGCAAGCAGCAACCGGAAATATTTGGATAGGTTGTAACAGCGGCGTAATAATGGTTCACAATCCCGTTAAAAGAACTACCGAATATTTACACCCTCCTGTTTTTAATAATAGCACAGTCAGGTTTATAGTTGAAGACAGTAAGGGCAACATGTGGTTTGGAACACAAGGTGGAAGATTAATACAGTATAGTAATGGTGAGTTTGTGGTTATGCAGGATATTGGTACCATTATCTATAAAGTTTATTTTGATTCACAAGGTTGGATCTGGCTTGCTACACATGAAAAGGGATTGTATGCCATCAATCCTGCTAATGGTAATATCCTGCAGCATTATACAAATGATGGAGGCCCGAAAAGCTTATACAGTAACACCGGTAACGATATTGAGCAGTTGAACGACAGTATTATTGTTTTAGGTGCCGGCGCTTTAAACTTCGTAAATAAAAGAAATGGAAGAGTTTCTATTTTGGGATTTGAAGATGGATTGCCATCAAATACTGTAAGAAGATTACGCAAGGATCAGAAGGGATTCTTATGGATTATTACTTCCAATGGACTATGTAGGTATAACCCTAACAATAATCGTATTACTCCTTATGGCCGCAAAGATGGAATTGTATTAGCTGAACAAACAACTGCCGCCGACTTTGTTACCTCTGGTAATCATATAATCTTTGGGGGTGGTAACTCGTTGGTCATGTTCGATCCAGGCGTTTTTACAAGTACCCAGCCTCCATCGGGTGTAACGATTACTGATTTCAAGATCTCTAATGAATACCTTCCTGTTGACTCTTTATTGAGGTCACAACATATAAAACTTCAGCACGACCAAAACGCTGTGAGTATATACTATGCTTCGCTCAGTTATAAGCAAAGAGATAAGCTTACCTATTATTACAAGTTAGAGGGTATTGATAAAGACTGGATAAGGGCTGACAGGTCTTACTATGTTAACTATTCATCCCTACCTCCCGGTACGTACACCTTTAAAATATATTGCGAAAACATAGAAGGAATTCGATGTGTAAAAACCACAGAACTGGTAATACATATCAAAGCGCCTTTCTGGCGATCGTGGTGGTTTTTAAGCAGCCTGTTGTTTGTTGTAGCATTACTCATCTATGCTGTGCACGATCTAAGGGTTAACCGCATACTGGCTGTTGAAAAATTACGCAACAGGGTGGCCCGCGATCTTCACGATGACATGGGAAGTACCTTAAGCACCATAAATATTCTTAGCTCGATGGCTAAAACAAAAATGAGTGTTGATCCTATTAGAACAACGGAATACTTAAGTAAAATAAGCGATAACAGCCAACGGATGATGGAAGCTATGGATGATATAGTATGGAGCATTAAGCCTAGTAACGACAGCATGCATAAGATTGCAGCACGTATGCGTGAATTTGCTACAGAAGTACTCGAAGCGAAGGATATTGAGCTCGATTTTAAAGTAGACGAAGATGTATTTGAAGTGAAGCTTAATATGGAAGCAAGAAGGGACTTCTTTTTAATATTTAAAGAGGCAGTTAACAATGCAGCTAAATATTCGAAAGCCAATGTTGTACAAGTGCATGTAATTATGCAAAGCAAAAAACTGCAGTTAACTGTAAAAGACGATGGAATAGGCTTTAAGGTGGGAGATGCAGACGGTGGAAATGGACTTGGAAATATGCAAAAAAGAGCAGATCACATCAACGGCTTGGTCACTATTAAATCGAAGGAAGGAGAAGGAGCAACGATTACTCTGGCCAGTCCAATTGCATAGAATTTATGGTAGCATTCCATCTTGAAATAGATGCCTGCTACTATAATTAGTTACCTGGGGTGGCCAGGTGTACTAAAAGTACAGGTACTATCTTTCTAACCAAACATTTTCGAAGCCTTTTTCAGTTAATTTTGCGGGTACCCGAGAGGAGT
>JAQBNN010000226.1 GCA_028288505.1 Segetibacter sp.
CGATCTTATCCAGGTAAGGATAAATAACTTGTTCAATTGTTTTTTCTACATCAAGTTTTAAAAGTGCCTGTTCATAAATCCTGGTGAACTTGTCTTCATTAAAATCAATAGAAGCTTCTACCAATTCTTTTATATAAAACGAGTAGTTATTATTATCATTATAATTTTTAAGTGCAAGTGTTATAACATCATCATTATCTAGTGCCGCAATTTTCGATATCTTAATTCCATTACTATACAGGTAGGCTATTTGTAATAAATGTTTAAGATCGTCGCAATCGTAAAACCTATGCTGGCTTTCTTTTCTTTTAGGAACATTAATATTATACCGCTGCTCCCAAACCCGCCAGGTGTGCGCTTTTATACCAGTTAAATTCTCAACATCCTTTATGGTAAATTGATTCATGCAGCAAAGTTGTTATCGCATTATTAAACCGCTTACAAGGTTACTAACTTAAAATATCTTTTACAATTTTATGTTACCAACATTCGTTCTCTTATCAACCCCGGTTGTGTCACTCACTTGTACCGCATAACTTTTTTTTCAGCAATACGAAGGTGTTATGTTAATGACGAAATAAATGGCGAACATAAAGTAGGGGAGCTTTTAAGACAGCTTGTTATGGACGAATAGAATACTAAAAGTACAAGTGAGTGACACAACGATGCTTAATTGAAATACTAATGGCTAACAACCAAAAGAACTTTTTTTTAAAGCAATTGAATAGAATAACAAGTAAGCGAAATAAGCAATCAGAAAATTGGCAATCACAAATTGGTTACCGCTCGTAACTTTTTGATCTTAATTTATGAAACTTTTTCCAACCGCCAGAATTCAACATCGTTTATAACTGTACTTTTGTTCACTTTCAAAAAATAAAATATGGGTTGGATTATTTTTATTATCGGCGCTTTAGGATGGCACATTGGTATGTTTGGCATGTTTAAAAAGGCCGGTATCGTACCATGGAAAGCGCTCATCCCGTTTTATAATACATGGTGCATTGTTCAGAAAACCAATATCCGTAAAGTTTGGTTCTGGCTTCAGTTTATACCTATTGCAGGTCAATTTATAACTATATGGATTACCATTATTTTTACCATGCACTTTGGTAAATTTAATTTACTCCATCATACTGCTGCTGTTTTATTTCCTTTTATTTATTTCCCTTACCTCGGCTTTAGTAAAGAGGTGAGGTATGTAGGACATGATGTTGTAAAGCGTTACGAAAAGCCAGGCTCAAGAGAGTGGATTGATGCAGCCGTGTTTGCAGTTGTTGCTGCTACCATCATTAGAACTTTTGTTTTTGAAGCGTACACCATACCTACAGAAAGTATGGAGAAGACCTTGCTTGTTAACGACTTTTTATTCGTGAATAAAATGAGCTACGGTCCACGTATTCCGCAAACACCGTTGTCATTTCCTTTTGTGCATAATACAATGCCTTTCACTACAACTACACCAAGTTATACAAAGCTCATCCAGTTGCCTTACACAAGGCTTCCAGGCTTTAGCCCTGTGCTTAGAAACGATGTAGTAGTGTTTAACTTTCCTGCCGGTGATACCATTATTAACCTGCCAGATTTTGGTAGTAAAGATCCTTACTACGATGTGTTGCGTACACGCTATAACGGCAATCGTGAAGCATTAATGGCGGAGTATCCAATCCATGTTCACCCGATGGATAAAACGGATAATTATATTAAGCGTTGTGTAGCCATTGGAGGCGATACCTTATCAATAAAAGACGGCAGGGTTTATATTAATAGCCAACTAACTGATCTGCCTTCTGCATCGCAGACAGATTATGAAGTTGAAACCAACGGGCAAATGTTTACCGAAGAATTTTTGGTAAACGATCTACATATTAATCCCGCGGATACTAAAGGCCAGATAGTTGAATACAGCGGCAAGCCAAATACATGGATCATAAACATGACCCCGGGGGAGCTTCTTTTAGCCAGGAAACAACCTAACGTATTAAAAATTGAACCGCTGTTTATTAATGAACCCGGTAACACCTTTCCTAACAACCCCCAATACCTTTGGACGCGGGATAACTTCGGTCCTTTGTATGTTCCTAAGAAGGGAAGCAGCATTACTATAACTCCTCAAAACATAGATATCTATCGCCGCTTAATAAGCGTGTACGAAGGAAATAAGCTTGAAGAGGTGAATGGTAAATTTTACATAAATGGCAAGGAAGCAAATACCTACACCTGCAAGTATAATTATTACTGGATGATGGGAGACAATCGCCACCGTAGCCAAGATAGCAGGTTCTGGGGTTTTGTTCCTGAAACTCATATTGTGGGAAGAGCCTCACTAATATGGTTTAGTTGGGAAGGCGGACCAAGATGGAATCGTTTGTTTAAAAGCATCAAATAATATACCTTTAAAACTCATTTTGTCCTTCCCGTGCAAGCAGGAAGGACTTTTTGTCTAAACTCGTTTTTACATATGAACAAACAAGAATACCATTTTAGTTTCGAGGTACACGACTCAATCAAAGACCTTTCAGAAGAGGACGCCTGGTTATTAAATGAAGCCCGGGAAGTAACCCAACACGCTTATGCTCCTTATTCAAATTTCCAGGTGGGCGCCATTGCCCGTTTAGAAAACGGCGAACTGGTAGCAGGCAGCAACCAGGAAAATGCAAGCTTTCCGGTAGGCCTTTGTGCCGAAAGAGTTTTGCTTGCTTCAGCCTCTTCGCTGTTTCCTAAAGTGCCAATAAACACTGTGGCCATCAGCTACCATAACAACAACGGCGAGAGCAACCATCCCATCTCTCCTTGTGGCATTTGCCGCCAAAGCCTGGTTGAATACCAGGAGCGTGTAAGCCAGCCCATTCGCCTTATCTTGGGTGGAATGGAAGGCAAGGTGTACATTATTGACAACGCAAGCATGCTATTGCCGCTTAGCTTTAATTCGAGCGATCTTCATTAAGAAGAGTACTTATATTTTCTGATAGGCTTCCTTTGTAGGAGGCCTTTTTTATGTTGCTGTAATTATAGGTATTTGATAATTATCAGGAGAATTTTGTTACAAGCAGAGTTACCATTGGTGATCATCGTTGCGTCGCACTCTTGTACTAATGTGCTCACATCAGCTAATTGATGGTTTAGCTCTAAGAGATCTTCGGGGAAGCGGGGCCTTTTAAAAAAGTGTTCGTACCCCGTTAGCAATCTTATTCTCATGATCGAGGAGCCACTTCTTACGCCAAAGCCCGCCAATATATCCAACCAGGCTTTGGTTGCTACCAACCACCCGGTGACAGGGAACAATAATGCACACCTTATTCTTCCCATTGCTTGATGCTGCAGCCCTGATAGCTTTTACATCACCCAACCTTTTCGCAAGATCCATGTAGCTGATGGTACGACCGTAATGAATGTTTAGCAGCTGCCCCCATACCTTCTTCTGAAACTCAGTGCCAGGCTGGTGAACAGGAATATTAAACGACCTCCTGTTACCATTAAAGTATTCAATTAATTCTTCAACGCATTGGCTTAATATAGGATTGAAAGATTGCTCAGCAAATTCCTGTTCATCATCAACAAAAGTAAGTTCGCTAATGTAGTTTTCGGTGCCAGCTATCTTCAACAATCCAACAGGCGATTTGTAATATGTAAGGAAGGTTTCAGTCATCAGCCAATTTTATTACCATTGCTTACAGCTTTATCGGGTTGCAATAAAATTACATCATTGTTTTCGTCATACACACCTAATACCAGGCACTCGCTATAGAAGGTGGCGATTTGCTTTGGGGGAAAGTTTATGATAGCAACAATTTGCTTGTTTAAAAGGCTTTCTTTTGCGTAGTGATGTGTTATTTGTGCTGAAGATCGCTTGATACCTAAAGGACCAAAGTCGATTGTAAGTTGGTAAGCCGGCTTTCTCGCTTTGGGAAAATCAGTAACTTCAATAATAGTTCCTGTGCGGATATCAATCTTTTCGAAATCTTGCCAGTTAATCATAATTTTCTTAATTCTTAATAATAAATCTCAAAAGTATGAATCGTAAAGCAACAGCAGTATGGAATGGTTCTGGTAAAGAAGGAAGCGGAACCCTTAGCAGTCAAAGCACTGTTCTTCAATCTGCCCAGTATTCTTATAAAACAAGGTTTGAAGATGGTGTTGGTACCAACCCCGAAGAGCTAATGGCTGCTGCACACGCAGGCTGCTTCAGTATGAAATTAAGTTTTGTATTAGGTGCTGCAGGCTTCACTCCCGAAAAGATTGAAACTACTTGCACTATTACTTTAGACAACGGCGCAATCACTAAGTCTGCATTAGAAGTTACAGCAACTGTTCCCGGTATTGACGAGGCGAAGTTTAAAGAGTGCACCGAAGATGCAAAAGAGAATTGCCCTGTAAGTAAAGCTTACAACATGGAGATTACTCTCGATGCTAAACTTGGTTAACCCTTTGTTTTTATAGTGGAGCTACTGGTGCATCTGCTTCAGTAGCTCTTTTATTTAAACTTATTTCTGCGAGGAAGTATTTTGTTTAGAAGTAGTAGTAAGAAGAGAGATTTTTGTACCCGGCATTTTTTCTTTCATCAACATCGTTGCGTCGCACTCTTGTACATTAAGGTCGTTATTGTGCTAACGCTGCTATACAAGAAACTTCTATCAAAGCCATCTTCACTGCGCTGATTAATTAAGCCTCTTCTTTTACATGCTGGTAGTGGCTCTCAGCAAAAGGAGCCTTCTGCCTGAAGTAAACCATTGTTGCCGATACAGAGATCTCGATATTGTTTACGACAAAGAGTTGGTGTTGTGCTTCAGGGCTTTTTACCAGGTGTTGCTGAACTGTAGCGTATTTGTCGTCCAACCCTTGCTTAATATCTGGGAAATCTTCATCAGTAAACTGCCTGATGCATTTTGCTACTGTACTGGCCTGCATGCTATCAATAATTGAGGCGAAGTCTTTACAATCTTTCAGTATCGCAAAGTGTGGATCTGTAGTGAGAACATAAATTTCTTTCAACGTATTATTTTCGCCTGCTTCTCTATCTGCGCGAAAGCAATAGAACTTCT
>JAQBNN010000244.1 GCA_028288505.1 Segetibacter sp.
GCAAGAAATTTTGGAACCAACAAACTTCTTATTGAAGTTTATTTAGCTAATCATGAGATGAACAAGGAATGGAAGGATGATCCGAAGTTTCAACAAGTGAAGTTTGTCAAACCTCCATTTTCGCCTGACAGGATTAGGGACAGTGTGATGAAAGCCGTTATCAAATCAATTTCGGAAGAACAGTTATCCATTAGCAAAATGGATAAAAAGTTGAACTTTGTAGTAGTGGAAATGAGGGATTCAGACGAGCTTTTTGCTAAAGAATTTGTTGAAAGATTAATGGAGAATGCTTCAGGATATTATATTGATTATAAAAGCAAAAAATCGCGAAAGAATTTCGACCTAATTTATCGTTTGACTGATTCAGTTCGCGGCTTGTTGTATGGAAATATAGAGCGGTATGCCAGTACTGCCGATTTAAACATTAATCCACTGAGACAAGTAGCAAAAACTGGTAGCCAGAAAATTCAGATGAATGCTCAAGCCAATACTGCATTATATACAGAACTTTTAAAGCAACTTGGATTAGCCCAGATATCGTTGCAAAAGGAAACACCCCTTATCCAGGTTATAGATCAGCCCATACTTCCGTTAAAGAAGAAAAAGCCTGGACGGTTATTGACGGGAATCATTTTTGCTTTTGTGGGTGGTATTGCTTGTATTGTATTTCTTTTAATAATAAAATGGATTAAAGATTCGGATAACAGGCTTAGCCGATCGGGCATTGTAGCAGAATGATATTTCTTTTAGTTACTATAGCAGTTTTTAATAAGCTGGTGTACCGGTCATTTCTCAACCCGATATTTATACACTCAGTTGTGTGGTTGGGTTATTATCTTGTCCTTTTCTTCAACATAGGCGCGTATGATGTTTACCTTAAGGATATTAATAAATTTATCCTGCTTCAGTCTTTAGGTTTTTCAATTGGTGGACTTATATGCACACTTTTCTCGAGAACTGCTACTATTTACGATCGTCACCAAGTTTCAGCGATTGATATCAATAAGGCATTTGCCAATATCACGCTATTCTATCCTTTCGTTTTATTGATTATTTTTGGAGC
The DNA here is from genome assembly GCA_028288505.1 of Segetibacter sp. GTDB lineage: Bacteria > Bacteroidota > Bacteroidia > Chitinophagales > Chitinophagaceae > Segetibacter. The sequence goes on from JAQBNN010000244.1 coordinate 1,064, forward strand.
TATAGCATTTATAGGACTGGAATCCGGATCCTTGTCTTTGTTCAGTATCATGAATTTTAGGGATGCACTATCGGAAGATGATGGTAAAAAGGTAGGCGCTATTGGTACACTACAATTGCTTGTTTCTATTTATGTAATTCTGTATATAGGTACGATTGTTAAAAACCGGGAGAAATGGTACAGACCGGTCTTGTTAATAGGAGCATTTATTTACTTTACTTTATTATTAGGATCCAAAGGACAATTTGTTTACTTTTTTTGTGCGACAGCTTACCTGGTTATTTGGCAAAAAAAGATAAATAAGACTTATCTGGTTATTTCAACTGTTGGCTTCCTGGGGATTTTGGCATTACTATTTTATCTTCGAGCCGGTGGACAGAGTGATTCGATAACAGAGGACTCAGCAGGGGATTTGATGCTCATTTATACCGTTACTGCTTTACCCGCATTATACTTGTCACAGGTTGCTGCGCCCAAAATATTCGGCTACTATACTTTCCGGGTTCTCTATGTATGGTTGAATAAAATTGGTTTCGACTTCCCGGTAGCGCCTGTACTTTCAGAATGGGTAGTTACGCCCCTTCCTACAAATGTATATTCTTATATAATGCCTTATTTCAGGGACTTTAGTTATACAGGAGCTTTTGTTATGCCTTTTATTTTGGGGTTCATTCATAACTTTATTTATTTCAGGGCAAATAAGGGCAGTTTTGTTTTCCTGGTATTAAATTCATTATTGATATATGCCATAGTAACACAGGTATGGGAAGAAAATTATTTCAGGCAAATAACCAACTGGGCTTATATCCTGTTGGTAATATTGATTGTTACAAAAGTAAGTTTTAGATCAAAAAAATGGCTGAATTGTGACTGGCAGCATAATAAAGAATTATAAGAAGCTTTGACTACTCTTCAATTGTGTTGAATGAATAAAGGTAGGTGATCATCAAATAGAATGATAGTGTGAAATTATATGCTTTAATAATATTGATTGGTGCAACGATGCATGCAAATGCGCAGGCAGGAAGCACTGTTTCTAAAACATTTAATGGAGTAAAATCCCTCCCTACTTCAACCAGTATGCGTATGCATGAAGAAAAGGAAGGAAACATTTTGTTTCTAGAGGAGACAGGTAAGGAAGGATATTTTAAATATGATCGTAAAGATAAGGTCTCACTGGATAACGAAGGCACAGTAATTGTGTCCCGCACAGGCAAAAGGTATAAAAGGGTATATGATGGAAATTTATCAGTTGCCTGGTTTGGAGCAAAAGGTGATGGTAAAACCGACGATACCCAGGCTTTCATTAAAGCAATAGCTTCTGGTAGCAATGTTATTTATATTCCTTACAAGGCTGGAGGCTACAGGATATCTAATGTGCCGGTTAACCGTACGGTAACGTTAAAGGGGGATAATAAATTCAATACCATCATAAGGCCCGCCGCCAATAACGTTTCCTGCTTTGTTACCCAAAACCAGTTTGTTGAATATCACCATTTGTATTTTGATGGAACAGGCACTACAAATACTGTAGGAATTGAACATAAGCATAGAATTTCTACTATCAACAGTTGTTTTTTTTCAGGGTTTCAAAAAGGCATTTTTAATAATAAGAATTTTGTTGAGGGTGGCAAACCAGACGAACAAATAATTATAAATAGTCGTTTCAGATCCTGTGAATATGGCATTTATTCTGATGGTCATTTTATTAACAGTAAAATACTAAATTCTATATTTCACGGCTGTACAAGATCAGCCATCTTTTGTACGGATAATAGTTACCTAGCCTCAACTCTTACCACTGAGGGTTTGCTGATAGAGAGATGCCTTGTGTACGACAGCGGAGATCCCTTAGGCAATACTGCGGCTGTTGATATAAGAAACCTCGATTTTACCTTTATAAGAAATTGTATGTTTGATATAAACAATCATACAGCGCTAAGTCTCCTAAATTCCCAAAATTGTAATTTAAGTGGAACCTACTTTTCGGCTGCTATGGCTATGGGCCCTTCTTCCTCAGCAAAGATTACGGGTAACTGTAGCAATTCTACCATAGAGGGATGCCAATTTTATGACAGTAAAAACTGGGGATTGGAGTTAACAG
>JAQBNN010000266.1 GCA_028288505.1 Segetibacter sp.
GTTAACTCCAGTCCGTAGGTAAAGCTGTTATTAGCATTTAAATAAGTATTGAAAATAACACTGTCGTATGTAGAGTAGAAACCAGCAGTATCTGGGTTCCTGTCAAGATATTGATAGCGAGTGATCAAATTAGTATTGTGCTTAAAGAAAGCACTTGCTAAAAAGTTTGCATTTCTCTTATAGCTATTGTTGTATGAGATTTCTAACGAGTTGGTGAACTCCGGTTTTAAACCTGCATTACCTACACTAATATTTTGAGGGTCAGAGTAATCAATGAAAGGCATCAACTGGAAGAAGTTCGGCCTGTTGATCCTCCTGGAATAGTTTAACTGAATATCTTCTTTGTCTGATAATTTGTAGGTGATAAAAGCAGATGGGAACAATGAAATAGGAAACTTAACTACGAAGTTTTCTACTGTATCTCTTCCTTTCACTTCTTTTGTCAGATCACCACCATAATTAGAACTTTCGCCTCTAAGACCTAATTGGTAACTCCAGTCTTTTATTTTAAAACTATAGGTAGCATACCCTGCATAGATATTATCGGTAAACTTGTACCTGCTGCTAATGTTCTGCGACACAAGGTACTTCTGTGCAGAGTCACTGTAGAAGGCCTGCAAATTATTATTTTCAAAATCCCTGATTGAAGTCCTGGCACCAAACTCAATTTTCTGGTTTTCAGTAATAGGATTTTTATAATCAGTTTGTATAACAATGTTCCTCGAGTTTCCGCCGCCTAGCGATTGTTGTCTTACAAGGCGAGGAGTATTAGAAAACGTTCTGGTATTGATGAAGTTTGTATTGTCGTTCTTACTTGAATTATAATTTCCATCAGCAGTCCACTCGTGCCCGTTCTTAGCGAAGTTGTGCTTGAAGCTTAATTGAGAGCCCACGTTGCGAAAAATGCTTTCGCTATTTTGATCAACTACGTTCTGAGATTTCGGCATTGAGTTCACAATCGAATCAATAAATTGATCACTTTCATTGCCAAACTTGCAGCGGTTAAAGTTAGCAGCGATTGACACTGTATTCCTGTTATCAATAAAGTAGTCCATACCACCGCGAACAAAAGCAAAATAACCGTCACTTATTCCAGTTCCCTCTTGTAGGATACGGCTAGGAGGAACGATTAGGTTTGTGCGATCATTCGTATTCCATGATTTCGATTTACGCTGGTTGTAAAGTGCGTTAAGAAAGAAGTTTACTTTGTTTTGGCGCAAGTTAAGGTCGCCGCCCACGTTTACTTTTCCCCTGCTATCAACACCTGCGCGAACGCCGCCATTGTAACCGCTTTTCCTGTTCTTCTTTAATACGATATTTAAAATACCAGCATTACCACCTGATGCATCGAACGAAGCAGAAGGGTTAGTAATTAATTCAACTTTTTCAATAAGGTCAGCTGGTATTTGGTCCATTGTTAGGGTAGTAGGCCGGCCATCTACAAATAACTGTGGTGCAGCATTTCTCATGGTCACATTTCCTTCAATATCTACACTCAAGCTTGGGATACTTTTCATTACCTCCACAGCAGTTTGTCCCTGGCTGGTTAAGTTCTTGTCAACATTAAAAACCTTCCTGTCGACACCCATTTCAAACAAGCGGGCAGTAGTTGTCACCGTTACAGTACCCAGACTTGCTACATCTTCTTCTAGTTTAATATTACCAAGGTCTTTGTCAATCATGCCTATCATTGCCTGCGCACCACCTTCTTGTCCCGGTGTTGGCATTTTAAGATTAAAGGAAACTTTTTGTTCAAGCAGTTTAAATCCTATTGTAGATACCCGAAGTGTATAAGTTCCCATTACAGGCAGGCCATCAAAACTAAAATCTCCGTTGGCTGCAGATATACCGGCTTTAACCGTGTATTCAGTTCTTTGCTTTTTTACAGTATCCATTCTCATTCCGAGCAATTGAAGCGATGCCCCATCAATTCCTCTGCCTGTTTTACTATTAACAACCTTTCCGTAAAAGTGTCCGACGTTCATATTCTGTCCGCCCATACTACCAGGTACTCTTCCACCTGGCATTTGCGCAATTGCAAAAAACGAGGATAATAGGAAGGATAGTAATAAAGTTCTTCTCATGTGTTATTCTTAATAATTGAGCACAAAGGTGTCACGGCATACTTCCCTTATTTGTTTATATGTGATGAACGGTAAATGCTTCACTTGTCTGGTGGAAAGGAAAAGTATATCCTGCCAAAAGGGCTATGGGTTGGTAGCTATTGTAATTAAAACCTGTACCACCCCAATTATAAAACCTAAAACAGCCCCTATCACTTCTACAAACCGGAATTCTTTCGACATGATTGCATTTAAAATATTTTCCAGTTTGTCGCTACTAAAACCTTGAACTTTTTCGGTTACAATTTTTTCTAAATCAAGATCACCCTTAAGGTTGATCATGTAGTTTTTCATAACCACAGGGAAAAGCTCCTGAAGTTCACTCATAAACACTTCTTTAAATTGCCCGATCGTTTTTTCTCCAAGGAACATACCAATCATCGGCATCTTTTCAGTGAGCTTGGTGTTTAGAAAAGTATCAATGTGCTCTTCTATAAGCGGTGTGATTTTGTTAAGGTTAGCAGGATTAGTAATCTTTTGTTCAATGTCGTTAAACGACAATAACTCGCCGCTCACAAGTTTGCCTAATTTTTCAGCAAACTGCTTTTGCCTTTTAGGAAAAATTCCGTGAAAAGTAATTCCAAGAATTTTCCTAGGCTCTTTGGGATGAAAAAGCATTTTAATAGCTATCCAGTTGGTAAACCAACCAATAAATGCAGAAATAAGAGGAATGAGTACTAGCCAAAAATTCATGTTAAGATATTTTACATAAAAAAAACCTTGTACCGTTTGGAACAAGGTTGAAGTTTTTAGGGAGACCGATGGGTTTCGAACCCACGGCCTTCAGTGCCACAAACTGACGCTCTAACCAACTGAGCTACGATCTCCGTTTTTAATTTGGATTGCAAAAATAAGAGAAAAACAATCTCTGCCAAGAAAATTATCGAACCTCTTTCAAAGTCATTGTCCATCCCTTATCTATAAATACAATTAAAGGATTATCTGGTTCTGTAAGAATATGCAGGTTGCTTTTATTTTCCGTGCCCTGGCTTTCTATACTATGTACAGTTACTATTTTCTGCTTTCCTTTAAAATTTATTTTGTGTGTAGTGTTTATAGTACGGGCAAATACCTGGTTCTCATTACCCATGTCCATCATCGTTCTACGGGAGGCCACTAATTCCCGGTAATTTTTCTTACTCAGCCAAATAGTCGATTGATTAGAAAAGTTCTGGTTGTTACTGGTAAAAAAGTTATGGTATTTACTGGCGCCACTAACAGCGGCAGCTTGTATGTTCACATTTCCTTTCGTGTCCTTTTCCGTCATTTCAAAATCAAAGTTTATTTCAGGCCCAAACTTCTTCACTGTCACAATTAAATCATATTCATCGGCGTTGTTTTTAACGTGGTAGACTAAAATATCACCGGCTTTAACTTTAAAGGTTGAATATTTGTTGTTGAAGAAACGGCTTCGCGAAGGTCGCGGGTTGTTTTGAGAAAAAGCTTCTGCAAAAAACGAAAACATTAATAATGCAAGGAATAAGTGTTTCATAGTCGATATTTTTTTAAATATTTAGTTAGGACCTTTTGGTAACCAACATTTGTATTTTCATGTACTCCGGTTGTGTCACTCACTTCTACTGTATCTTTTTATGGCATCTAATCCCAACAAATCATAATCAGGGCTTACATAACATTGTTCAACAGTTAATGCTTCAACCCGGTATAATTAGGCACAATAATTAATTCTTATAAAAACAATAGTACCACCTCTTAAAAACCTTTGTTAAGATAAAAATGCCCGCCGCTTAGCAGTTGATTTTAATTTATTTTTGAATCGAATGAAAAAAGTTATCCAATTTATGCTTAAACGTAAAGTATTACCCGTATTGCTGATTGTTCTGTTTGCCGGCATTTTTTGGGCCTTTCAATCACAGGGGGAAGATGGAAAATCCCTTTCCACACAACAAAAAATATTATCTACTTTAGGGGCTATTATAGAGGAGAACCATTATAATCCTAAACCTATTAACGACCAGTTCTCTAAAGAACTGTTCAAACGCTACCTTGTAGCTATAGATCCTGATAAAAACATTTTTCTACAAAGTGATGTTGACGCATTAAAAAAGTACGAGACAACTCTTGATGATGAGATCCACGGAGCAACTCTACAGTTTCTGCCAGCATTAAACCAGCTGTATGCTAAACGCATGTTGGAGGTTACTTCTTATTATAAAGAAATTCTTGCAAAACCATTTACCTATACGCAAAACGAAGAATTAGTTGCAGACGCTAATAAAATCAACTTTAGCCTAAATGAAGCAGAGCGTAAGGATAGATGGAGAAAGAAACTAAAATTTCTTTCACTCGAAAGATATAATGACTTACTGGAGCAGCGTGAAAAAAACAAAGGCAAATTAGGTACTACCGCAAAAGCAGATTCTAAACTTGAAGCAGAAGTAAAAGAGAAAGTTTCCAAAGTTTTAGAGAAAGAACTAAATGCAAAGAGTGAAAAAATTAGCACTACTGCTAGTTTTAAAATAAAAACAGATTTAGAACTTGAAGCAGAAGCAAGAGATAAAGTGGGTAAAATAATGGACAAAAGCTTTGAAAGATTGAAGCTGAAATTTACCGACGATGAGCGCTTTAATCTTTTCGTTAATACCATTACTTCTTACATGGATCCTCACAGCGATTATTTTCCTCCTGTAGAAAAAAGATCGTTTGACGAACAAATGAGCGGTCGTTTTTACGGTATCGGCGCTTCGTTGAGAGAAGAAGAAGGAAACATTAAAATAGCCACTTTATTAACAGGAAGCCCTGCTTGGAAAAGCAAGCAAATCCAGGTTGGCGACATCGTGCTTAAAGTGGGTCAGGCAAAAGATGAACCCGTAGATCTTACTGGATACGCTGTTGAAGACGCGGTTAAAATAATACGTGGGAATAAGGGAACAGAGGTAAGACTAACCCTGAAAAAGAGCGATGGTAGTTTACAAATTGTTCCTTTAATAAGAGATGAAATAGTGCAGGATGAAGTCTACGTAAGAAGTGCTGTAATTAATGGCAAAGAAAAAATCGGTTACATCTATTTGCCAGATTTTTATGCGGATTATGAAAAGCCAAACGGCGCCCGTTGTGCCCTTGATGTTGCCCGTGAAGTAGAAAAACTAAAAGGCGAAGGAGTAAAAGGAATCATTATCGATCTTAGAAGCAATGGTGGCGGTTACCTATCAGAAGTGGTACAAATGGTTGGATTGTTTATTCCGGAAGGTCCTGTTGTACAGGTTAAAGACAGGGAAGGCAAACCAACAGTGCTTACTACTAATACCAAATCCGTTCTATGGGATGGCCCGCTTGCAGTTATGATCAATGAATTCAGTGCTTCAGCTTCCGAAATATTTGCTGCAGCTATACAGGATTACGGTCGAGGGGTTATTATTGGCAGCTCTTCTACTTATGGAAAAGGTACTGTTCAAAGGAATATTCCAGTAGGTAAACCCCTGGACTTCTTCACTGGAAGGACAGAATACGGCGCCGTTAAACTCACTTTGCAAAAGTTTTATAGGGTAAACGGTGGCTCTACTCAATTAAAAGGAGTAACCCCCGATATTGTTTTACCCGACGAGTACGAGTATTTAAAGCTAAGAGAGAAAGACAACGATAACGCCCTTCCGTGGGACGAGATTCAAAAAAGTAGCTATAAGAAATGGGCGGGCAATCTAAATATTGCAGCAATAAAAGCAGCAAGTTCAGCAAGGGTTACCAACAGCACTAACTTCAAAACTATTAATAACAATGCGCAATGGCTTGCTAAACAAAACGATAAGATCTACCACCTAAATTTGGAGAAGTATCGTGAAGAGCAAAAGGCCATTAAAGCAACAGTTAAGCAAAACGATGAGCTTGCAAAGCTTACCCAGGAACTACCTGTTGAAGCCTTAAAGGTTGACGATGCTAAATATAATAATGTAGACAAGGAAAAAGGCGATCGCTACAAAGCATGGCTTAAAAACCTGAGAACCGATATATATATTGACGAGACTAGTAAAGTAATCAACGATATGATTGGTTCTCCAACCGGTTTGGCAAAAAAGAATTAATACTTTTAAATAGCAATAAAAAGGCGCTGGCTACAGCGCCTTTTTATTGCTATAACTTTTTTCATTGAGTATTTTTTGGGCCAAACAGTCTGCTACTATTAAACATCGTTG
>JAQBNN010000291.1 GCA_028288505.1 Segetibacter sp.
TTTACGTTTGCAGAAAGGGAAAAAGAGGTTTTGTACCTCACTAATAATGATATTCCTGTTAAGTCGACCGAACTTACTGCACCGAGGTTAATAGTAGGTGCAAACTATAATTTTCCTTTGGGAAGTAAGTTTAATTTAGCTGCCGAGGCAAATCTTGACCTCACTTTTGATGGGCGAAGAAATGCTGTGGTAAGTAGTACTGTGGTGAATATTGACCCAAGAGTTGGTTTAGAAGCTTCTTACCAGGACAACATTTTCTTTCGTGCCGGTATCTCTAATTTTCAGCAGGCACTTAGCGATGAAGATACTGTAAACCAAAAAAAGGTTTGGATTTACCAGCCAAGTGTAGGTGCTGGTTTTAAAATAAAAAATGTGATGATTGATTATGCCTTTACTAACCTGGCAAACCAATCGAACCCATTATACACACATGTTTTTTCTTTACGGTTGGACCTTGTAAAGCGTAAAGATTAATTGGTTATTAATAATATTAGAAAGCTATTATGAAAAAACTTGCAGTAGTCGTGATTGTTTGGTTCGCTGCCTTAAATGCTTTTGGCCAGCCATTAAACAACGAGTGGATCGATTACACAAAAACCTATTATAAATTTAAAGTAGGGGCTAATGGCCTTTACCGGATTAACAATGCTCAACTCGTCTCCACAGGGTTGGAGGGACAACCTGCACAAAATTTCCAGCTGTGGAGAAATGGAAAGGAAGTGCCTTTATTTACCAGCGCCGCTTCTGGTGCTTTAGGCGTTAATGGATACATAGAATTTTGGGGCGTAAAAAACGACGGAGTACCTGATAGGGCTTTATATCGTAATCCTAATCACCAGTTAAATGATAAAGTAAGTTTACTAACTGATACTGCAGCCTATTTTTTAACTATAAATCCTACAGGAAATAATTTACGTTTTGCAGCGACAGCTAATAATGTAACCGGTAATACACTTCCTGCTGAACCTTATTTTATACATACTCTTCGCCACAACTTTATGGACCGTATTAATCGCGGCCGTGCATTAGTTGCAGGTAGCGAATACGTTTACAGCAGTTCATACGACGAGGGTGAGTGGTGGTCAAGCTTAGAGATCTATCCAGCCTCACCTGTTTCAGTAATTTTCGAGAAACTTTTTGTTGCCCCATCTGGTCCGGCAGCTACTTTTAAAAACTCTATAGCCGGTACAGCTCGCAATAACCGTAGTTACAAAATTGAATTAAATAATACAACTGTTGTAGATACTGCCATACAGCAATTCAGTGCTGCTATTAACACCAATAATGCTGTTCCTCTTTCGCTTTTACACTCGAACAATGCTGGTTTTAAAATAAGTAACACAAGTGCGGAAATAACCGATAGGGTGGTGGTAGGTTTCCTCGAACTAAATTATCCCCGCCAGTTTAATTTTAGTAATGCACCTAATTTCAACTTTACGATGGCTGCTTCTGCGGCTTCAAAGTACCTGGAGATTACCAACTTCAACCATGGTGGAAGCGCACCTGTTTTATATGACCTTACAAACAACAGGAGGTATGTAACAGAACTTTCAGCTGGTGTGGTAAAAGTTGTTTTACAACCTTCATCAGTGCCTGTTAATCTTGTTTTGGTAAGTGCAGCAACCAGTAACGCAAATGTTGTTTCTCAATTTGTACAACGAAATTTTATTCGTTATGCTGCACCTGAGCAGCAAGGCGATTACCTGGTTATTTCTCATTCTTCTTTACAGGTTCCTTTTAGTGGGGCCAACCAGGTTGAGCAATACAAGGCTTATCGGTCGTCTATTGCAGGTGGTAGTTATAATGCAAAAATTATAGACATAGATCAGCTTGTTGACCAGTTTAGTTACGGCATAAAGAAAAGTCCTTTAAGTGTAAAGAACTTTCTCCGTTATGCACGAAGCAGCTTTTCAACTGCACCCAAGTTTGCACTTATTATCGGCCGTGGACTTTCATACGCTGAGTACCGGCCGAATGAAATGAACCCGCAAGCAGAAAGGTTAAACCTGGTACCAACATTTGGTTATCCTGCATCAGATGTGTTACTGGCCAGCAACAACCTTGATCCAATAATGAACACGTTCATTGGCCGTGTTTCTGCTCTTACTCCACAGGAAGTATTCGACTACCTGGATAAAATAAAGCAATACGAGCAGGCCCAAAAGTTTAGCTGCGCTACGGTAGCTGATAAAGCGTGGATGAAAAATGTGGTACACGTAGTAGGGGCAGGTGATCAACTTTTAAGCGATCGCATAGAAAGGTACATGGCCAATTATACCCGCGTTATCAGTGATACCTTTTATGGAGGTAACGTTGTTACTTTTAGTAAAAATTCTACTGGCCCCGTTACCACAATTACCAACGCCCTGATGGATCAAATGTGGCAAAAGGGGATGAGCCTCCTTACTTATTTTGGTCACTCTTCTGCTTCGTCGCTTGACTATAACCTTGATGATCCTTACGCTTACAACAACGCAGGAAAATATCCTGTCTTCCTTGTTAACGGTTGTAATGCAGGAAATCTCTATGCTTTCGATACTGGCCGCTTCACTATTTTAAATACGTTGTCAGAAAGGTTTGTGCTAGCCAAGAACCGTGGTTCTATTGGTTTTATCGCAAGTACACACTTTGGCTTAGAAAACTACCTAGACTATTACACGAATGGGTTATATCGTTCGTTTAGCCAAACTGGCTACAATAAAAGCCTTGGATACAATATTGATGAGGCGATCAGATCGCTGCTTGTAGTTGTAGGATCAGACGATTTTGCGGGAAGATTGCATGCAGAACAGACTGCGCTGCACGGTGATCCCGCTATTAAACTCAACGCTTTTGATAAACCCGATTTTGTTGCTGAGGAAGCTCAAATAGTCATTAACCCAAACATTGTTTCAGTTGCCGACCTTCAATTTAAGGTAAAAGCTTACTTATATAACATAGGTAAGGCTACAGGCGATTCAGTGCGGGTGCAAATAAAACGACAGTATCCTGATGGTACCGAAACGGTACTTTATCACCGGAAAATTCGCTCAGTTCGGTACATAGATTCTGTCTCTATCAATATTCCAATTGTAGCAAGCAGAGACAGGGGAGAGAACAAAATAATTGTATCCGTAGATACAGAAAGCCGGTATGACGAATTGTGCGAAACAAATAATACCGCTACTAAATCGTTTGTAATTCTTGATAATGAATTACGTCCTGTATATCCTTACGATTTTGCTATTGTTGATAAGCCGATTATTAAACTTGTAGCTTCTACTGCCAATCCTATTGCCACTTCACGGCAATACGTAATGGAAATTGATACGACTGAACTCTTTAACAGCTCTTCCAAAATAATACGTACTGTTACTTCAGGTGGTGGTGTTGTTGAATTTGATCCTGCCTTCTCTTTTACTGACAGCACTGTTTACTATTGGAGAGTAGCTCCCGTTCCAACTGCAGGTCCTTACCTGTGGAATAGCTCATCCTTTGTTTACCTTGCCGGAACTGAAGTGGGCTACAACCAATCACATTTTTTCCAACATAAAAAGTCGGCAACCGAGAGGATTACATTAGATAGCGCTGGCAGAAGGTGGAACTTCAACTCCAAGACGAACCGTTTCACTATTATTAATTCCATTATTCGCCATAGTGGTGATGAGGACAATCATTTCAGTATTTCTGTAAATGGGAACGTAGATATTGCCAGTGCATGTCTCGGTCATTCGATTATATTTAATGTTTTTGACCCTGTTACCCTAAAACCTTATTATAATCAGCCTCAACCTTCAACGATCCGGACCGGTCCCTTGGGAAATTTCTTGGGAAGCGCAAACAATTGCAACAACAAGCGGGAATTTAATTTTGAATATTCTTACATGGACACTACGGGCAGAAGAAAAATGAGGGACTTTTTAGATTGGGTTCCTTCAAATGCAATTGTTACCGTAAGACTTATCCTTGACGAACCTTTCGACCAAACGCCTTATGCTAATGCATGGCGCAACGACCGCAATGTTTACGGGCAAGGTAATACTGCTTATGATCGTTTGTATGGTGCCGGTTTTGTCGATATCGATTCCTTCAACAGGCCAAGAACTTTTGCCTTCATGTACAAGAAGAATAACGCTTCTTTTGCTCCTGTTTCTAAGTTTAGTGAAGGATTGTTTGATCGCCTTACAATGAATGTTGATGTAAGTTCACCAGATACATTAGGCTATGTTACTTCTCCCAGGTTTGGTCCCGCCGCTGCATGGAAGCAGGTTAAGTGGAGAGGACGTAGTCTTGAAACAACTCCCGGAGATGATGTTCGTATTACCGTTATCGGTATTACTTCAACAGGTAGAGAAGATACTTTGTATCGTCTTCCCATGAGCCAGCAAGACCTTGATATAAGCGCAGTTGATCCCGTTCAGTATCCTTACATGCGCCTTCATATGAAGAACCAGGATTCTATTTCTCTTACACCTTACCAGCTTCGTTACTGGAGGTTATATTATACCCCTGTTCCCGAAGGAGGCTTAGCTTCTAACAGCCAAAGCTTTACCAGGGATACATTTGATGTTGGAGAAACATTCACTTTTGGCATAGACTTTAAAAATGTTAGCGGCATTAAGTTTAGAGATAGTATGACGATTAACATGGTAGTTCTAGACAAGAATAATGTCCCCAATGTCATACCGGTTCAAAAGCGTAAGATTCTAAATGTAGGCGATACCATTAACGTATCTACCACTATTAATACTACCAACTATACAGGTAATAATACTTTGTTCCTCGATGTTAATCCCAACTTCGTTCAGCCGGAACAGCAACGCTTCAACAACATACTTTACAAAAATTTCTTTGTTAGGGGCGATACACATAATCCATTACTTGATGTAACATTTGATGGTGTCCATATCTTAAACGGAGACATCGTTTCTGCCAAACCAAAGATTGTTATCAAGCTTAAAGATGAAGCGAAGTTTCTTGCGCTTAACGATACTTCTCTTACCACAGTAATGGTAAGGTATCCCAATGGAAATCTTCGCAGGTTTAAATTCGATTCAGATACGCTTCGATTTATTAATGCAGATCTTTCTACCGGTAAGAACGAAGCAACTATAGAGTTTTCTCCATCGTTGCTGGAAGATAGCGGAACAGATTTTTACGAGTTAATAGTAAGGGGAAAAGACAGATCAGGAAACAATACGGGGACTGCTGAATATACTGTTAGGTTCCAGGTTATTAATAAGCCGATGATCAGTAACATGTTTAATTATCCAAATCCCTTCACTACATCTACTGCGTTTGTATTTACACTTACTGGCAGCCAGATACCGCAAAACCTGCGCATACAAATAATGACGGTAACAGGAAAGATTGTAAAGGAAATAACAAAGCAGGAGTTAGGCGATTTGCGGATCGGTAGAAACATTACCGACTACAAGTGGGATGGTACTGATCAATATGGTCAAAAGCTCGGCAATGGTATTTACCTTTACCGTGTTATTACCAATCACAATGGAAACAAGCTCGAGAAGTTTAATACTGTTGATGCCATTGGCGACAAGGTAAATACCGACCAGTATTTCAATAAGGGATACGGTAAGATGTACTTAATGCGGTAAGCAAAATAATGAAGGTTATGAATGAAGTGGGCATTGGCACCCGTGTTATAAATTTTTTGGTAGATACAATAGTCATCTTTGCGTTAAGCTATGGATTATATAAATGGTACACCTTCTACGTTATGTATTGGTCGTACAAATTTGTACCATTTTATTTTTTCTTCTATGGCACTGTCTTCGTTTATTACACTTTGTTCGAACTCTTCTTTAGCCGTTCGTTAGGCAAATATGTTACTCTCACTAAAGTACGAAGTGCATCAGGAGGAAAGCCGGCATTCTACCAAATACTACTACGTTCATTATTACGCCTCACCCTTATCGACCCGTTTTTTATTCCATTCTTAAATCGTCCTTTACACGATGCGCTTAGCAAAACAAAAATTGTAGAAGTATAGTTTTAGGTTATAAGGTTTAGTAACTCCGATGAAGCATCGTTGCGTCGCATTACGTTCATCAGTAGTAGTACTATGCAGCTTTATTAAAGTAATTCGACCACTCATTGTTTATGTTACATGTAAGCAACTCTTGTAAATGAAGGGCGCTATTTAGGTTAGTTTGTAGGTGAGGCCTTGCTGAATAGAGAACTAATTGTACAAGTGAGTGACACAACGATGCTTAATTAAAAAACAAATGCCTGTACCAAAATAACAGCTTGTATATTTTAGACTGATTGTTATAACTACTCTTGTAAGTGGCATTGTTTTTTAACTTCTATTTCTTTACTAACTCAATAAATTTTTAAACCATGGCAAAGTACGCTAAAAGTGCAGGCAAAGAAGTGGAAGAAGCAATGCACGAAATGAAAGAAGGAAAGCTTACAATGGGACGAAGCGGTAAGAAAGTAACGAACCCAAAACAAGCAATTGCAATTGGTTTATCTGAAGCAAGAGAGAAAGGTAAGAAGGTACCGAAAAAGGCAGCAGGCAAAAAAGCGGTTGCAGCTCCTAAAAAAGCCGCCGGTAAGAAGGTTGCTTCCAAAAAAGGAGCTGTAAAAAAAGGAGCTGTAAAAAAAGTGGCTGCGAAAAAAGCAGCAGGTAAGAAAGTTGCTGCAAGTAAAAAAGTTGTTGCGAAAAAAGCTGCACCTAAGAAAGCAGCATCCAAAAAAGCAGCTGCGAAAAAATCCTCACCCAAAAAAAGTTCAGCAAAAAAATCGGGGAAATAGAAGTGTTATTTATTCAAAGGAGAGTGTTGCACAACGCTCAGTTCAAAGTCTTCAAACTGGCTTTCATACCTTTTAATTCGAGCAAGCTACTTAAGCCTTGCTATTCTTGGCATCAACTTTTAAGTTGGCGCGTATTACATCCCAGTACTCTTTTCCATAGCCAACATAGATCTCCGATCCTGCAGGTATGTCTTTTATCGCCTCCACAAATATCTTTTTACCATAGCGATAAAAAGCTGCATTGTTGTTTATACCCTTAATCTTCTTCAAGCCTCTTGCATCGTTTATATAACGAGCAGGCGATTTTAAAAATTTCTGCGCATCAATAATATGGTTACGTGTTACAAAAAGAATGTAATAATTTGTGTCATCGTGCTGGGCATCTTTCCATGTACGCACCCTGCCTTTGTATTCAACAATCCGTTCTCCCTTTGGTATAAATTCGGTTGTAAATAACCCCTTGCCGGCACCTGGAATATGTGATTCTTTTATTTCAAGTTGTTTTTCAAGTAATGCCATTCTTAATACTACTGATAATGTTCAAAATGTTATTGGTTAAAAATAAGTGTAAGGAGAATGCTTAGCAAATTAAGTTGTTCTTACAGCAATGTTACTATCCTTTAATGTTGTTTTAATCGTAATTCTCACTGCAACAATGATCGTTTCAGCTTGCCGTATTTCTTTTTTTTTACAGCTTTTATTTCTTCAATGTTCCAGCAGCCTATAAAATACTTCAGCCTTTGAAAAACTAAAGTACTTAATTGAAGACAGTTCTACACTTTTGAAAGCAAGGGCATTCTCGACCTGGAAACTTTCGAGACGTTTCAAACAATAGCTGGGTAACGATGCATGAATAATTATAAGTACAAGTGAGTGACACAACGATGACGCCATGAAAATCTGAAGCTGGCGCAAAAATCATAAG
>JAQBNN010000039.1 GCA_028288505.1 Segetibacter sp.
GTTATAAGTTTAAGTAGACCTGTCTACTTAAAAAGGTGATCACTTTATAAGTTTCTGTGACCAGTCTATTCATAAACGTGAGCACGTTATTATTTTCCCTGGGCAGCTTATTTAAAAAGATGAGCACGTTTTTTATTAAGGTGATGACTTTATTTAAAAAGGTAACCAGTTTATTTACTGTCTTCACCAGGAAATTGATGCAACTGCCTACTGTTCTTTAGAAAGAATAAGCTGCTTCCAATCAGCTTACCTGGTGTTTAACTTCTTCATTGTCAATTCTTCCCCTTGTTTTTGCCGGGCTTTCTACGGGTAACATAGGCAGTTATAAGCAGCCACGCGGTAGTATTAAAATCCACAGGCTAACAAAGAACGCAAGTATCCTTAGTGTAAATTATACATAATACATTTCTACCCTAGCACAGCATCAATGGATGTTTAACCATTAAATTTTATTTTAATGCTGCATACTATTTTTAAAATTCCTGCCGTTAATAATAGTGGAAACTATATTTTCTAAATGCCTTAAAAAACACACTATGGCAAAAATTAAAATTGGATTATCGCCCTTAAGCGATGCAGAAGTGCTGGTGAGTGCACACATTATTATTAGGAGCATGACGGGCAATGTAAACTTTGCCAATCCTGTTCCTCCACTTGCTGATGTACAAGCCGCTATTGATGCATTGGAAGCAGCACTCTCTAACATGCCGGCAATGGGCAAAGAGGGTACTATTATTAAGAACAAATGCAGGGTTAACCTGGATGCGTTATTGATGGACCTTGGCCTGTTTGTGCAACTGCATAGTAAGGGTAACGAAGAGAAGCTGGTCTCTTCAGGCTTTGAGCTATCTAGTAAGAGAGCAGCGGTTGGCGTACTGGCTAAGCCGCAGAATTTCAGGGTTCGCCCGGGCAATGGCCCTGGAAGCGTAAAGCTGAGCCAGGATGTAATTGACGGAGCTTCAACTTACTTGTACGAGTTCGTGAAGGCACCAGTGACCAACGAAAGCGTTTGGACACCCTTGGTATTAAAACAAGCGAGCATAATTATTAATGGTTTGGAGAGTGGCGGCGAGTACCATTTTAGAACAGTAGGCATAGGCACTAACCCTACCAGGATTTACAGTGACGAAATAAGTAGCTATGTACTTTAACCGGCTTTTTAGTTTTTGATAACAGCCTTTACTTTTAGTGAAGGCTGTTTTGTTTTTGGTTTGTTGCGCATACTACCACCGGTGCTATACAATGGCAGGTTTGATAACAAGGTGCAGTTGGCCCCAGTACTTACAACAGTACAAGAGTAGTACGTCACCTTTTTTCGAAGCTTGCTGTTGGACAAAACTTCTTAAATTTTAGACATGAAAATTGCACTTCAATACTTAAATGACATAGATGGAAATACTAAAGCTGTTCAATTGCCGCTGACCGAATGGGAAATGGTGCTTAATAAGCTTAAAAAATATGACAGGCTTTTAAATTGAGGTCTGACATAAAAGAAGCGCTGGAGCAAGTTGCTATTCTTAAACAAACAAAAGGACACAAGCAGACACTAAATGAATTCCTAAATGAACTTTAGTGTTATTCCAAGTGACAGGTTTAAAAAGGAAGCTAAACGTCTTATCAAAAAATTTCCGTCTCTTAAACAAGAGCTTGCTGTTTTGAGCAATATTCTTACTAATGAACCAGAGACAGGCACCTTTAGGAAATGATACTTACAAAATCCGACTTGCTATCAAGAGTAAAGGCAAAGGGAAAAGCGGCGGCGGAAGAGTTATAACTTATGTGGTGACATAGAATAATGAGGTTTACTTGCTGACTGTTTATGATAAATCCGAGTATGACAGTGTTGACGATAAAACCCTACGGACTATTATTGTAAGCTTAAATTCGGAGAAGTAAGGCAAGCCCACAACAGTAGTGTTTATAAAATTGTGCCAGGACGTTAAGTATTCAGCTTTAAATCGCTATTTTGCTTTTGTGTTTAATTGAAACTGACGTGTTTCAATTGCCACAACTTCATATACACTTGAACGTTAAAAGCCACATCTAAAGCATTATCAGTAATCATTTTGCGAAGGTCTTCTAAAAAAAATGTGTCGGTTCTAACATTTAAAAGCATGTTCATCAATAGCAAAGCTTTACAAGGGTCTAAATACCTGCTACATAACCCCTCTAAACTCTTCTTCTTTTCATGGCTTAAACAACGAATGCGATATCTTATTGATAATGAATAGTTTTATAAAAGCCAGCATTACAACTCGAAGTTCAGAAGAAAAAAAAGTTAAAGAAATCTTAATAAAAAGTGAGCAGGACACTTTTTATTGCTTAAATTGAAGCATAAATTAACAACTATGAGAAAATTAGTCACATCATTAATGGGTGTATTATTCCTTATGGCATCCTGTAATAAGCAGGAAGCCAAGTTGCCTGCTGCAGAAGAATTAGTGGAAGAAACCACCCTGGTTTCTGGCCGCTATTGTGCGTCACAAGAAGTGTTGGAAGAGCAGATAGCTACTGACCCACAACGAGCTCGTAATCTTGAAGAGCTCGAAAGAAAAACAGAAAAATTTGTTGAACGTAATCAATCAATGGTGAGTCGTTCTGCAGGCACTTTATATGTACCTGTTGTAGTAAACGTGGTGCTACCTAATGCTAGCCAGGTTAGCGATGCACAGGTAACCTCGCAAATCAATGTTTTAAACAAAGACTTCAGCAAAAGCAATGCAGAGCTCAGCAAGTCTGGTATTTACTTAGCAGGCTATAGCTTAAGCAATGTGGCTAATTGCGCCGTACAGTTTGTAGTAAAGCAAATTATAAGAAAGAATTCAACAGTAGCTACTTTCGGTTCAAATGATGCGGTGAAGAAAACATCACAAGGCGGTTTAGATCCTACCAACGCTACTACTATGCTAAACGTTTGGGTTTGCGATCTTAGCAGCGGCTTACTTGGTTATGCACAATTCCCTGGTGGCGCTGCTGCTACCGATGGTGTAGTAATAGACTACCAGGCGTTTGGTACCAGCGCTACATACCCAATGTATGCTCAATTTAATTTAGGCAGAACAGCTACCCACGAAATAGGTCACTGGTTTAATCTTCGCCACATTTGGGGAGACAAAAAATGCGGTGACGATCTTGTTGGCGATACACCTTCTCACGATGCATCAAACGGCGGTTGTCCTGCAACAGGTCTTAAATCAACCTGTACTGGTAAGCCCCTGGAGCAGTGGATGAACTACATGGATTATACTGATGATGCCTGCATGTATATGTTTAGCAGTGGCCAAAAAACAAGAATGGACGCAGCTATTGATGCATCAAGAAAAACATACGTTACCACAACTCCTTAGTCAAATAATTTTTTATAAAAAAGCCCTGGTAATTACCAGGGCTTTTTGTTTTATAAATGCTCGCTTTAGCGCAGTTTATATGTATTAGCCGGGGTTTATAGCTACTATTAAGCAGCCGTTGCGTCGCACTCTTGTACCAGGGTTGCCCTATTAAGCCAAACCTTTATTGCAAAAACCCTGTACAATTCATAAACAACTTCAAAAAGGGGTACTTGGTTTATTTTCGTGCACCACACCTTGCACAATAAAAACAACACTTGTACAACAATAACTTATAACGTTCCTCTCATCCATCCTGCCATTTCACTTCTCAACATATTTTTTTATATTGGCAGTACCAACCTTAAAATAACTGTTTATGAAAAAAATAATTAAGGTGTTGCTATTAATAGTAGCAGCACTTGTAGTAATAATTGCCATTGGCGCAGCTGTTGTTTCTTACCGCGGCATTCCTAAGTACCAAGCACAACAAATTGCCCTTAAAATTGATTACACACCAGCAAGAGTAGAAAATGGTGCTAAGCTTTCTTCAATGCTCTGCAACAGTTGCCACTTAAGCGATGATACTAAAAAATTAACCGGAAGAGAACTTAGCGAAGTGAAGCAATTCGGAAAGATCTTTTCAAAAAATATTACTAACGATCCTAATGCAGGAATAGGAAAATGGACAGATGGCGAACTGGTGTATTTTCTGCGAACAGGACTAAGACCAGATGGACAATATGTACCGCCGTACATGCCTAAGCTTGTACACATATCTGATGAGGATATGAATTCCATCATTGCGTTCCTCAGGTCAGATCATCCTAATGTAGCAGCTGATAAAACCCAACAACCTGAATGTGAGCCTTCGTTTCTCGCTAAGTTCTTAACTAACATTGGCGCATTCAAACCATTTCCTTACCCTGATAAACCAATACCAGGACCCGATACTACTGACCTTGTTAAGCACGGTGAATACATTGCCCTCTACCAGTACGAATGCTTTGCCTGCCA
Organism: Segetibacter sp.; assembly: GCA_028288505.1. Classification (GTDB taxonomy): domain Bacteria; phylum Bacteroidota; class Bacteroidia; order Chitinophagales; family Chitinophagaceae; genus Segetibacter. The sequence continues at coordinate 4,344 of JAQBNN010000039.1, forward strand.
CTCGCAGGACTTTGCAAAAAACGATTACTTTAAACCCGAACTATCAGAAGGGTTTTTTGGTGGCGGCAATAAAATGCTTACCAGGGAAGGTAACGAGTTACAAACACTCAACATCACCATGGATGAGAAAGAGGGAATTGGAAAGTGGAGTGAAGGGGAGTTTGTAAGAGCAGTTAAGTATGGTCTTGTTCCTAATAATAAACCCGCCCTTCGCTATCCTATGATCCCCTACAGTAACTTAAGTGATAAGGAAGTAAGAGCAATTTATGCTTATTTGAAAACGGTACCAAAACAACAGAATGCAGTAGAACGAAAGTTTGCACAACGGTAAATGTTGCTTAATAATATAATTAAAAACCGGGCTGCTTAGTGTTTCTAAAGCAGCCCGGTTTATGTTAAAAAGTTACTTAAGCTTACTTCTTAAAAGCTGTCGGGTTAAGCTTGTGCTCTCTTGCTGCATAAAGCACCAAAAGTACAAGTGAGTGACACAACGATGTTTAATAGAAATACGAATGCTTGCTACCAAATAGATCTATTAAAAAGGGAGCTTATACTGTAGGTTTTTTTGGAGGCAAAGCAAATGCGACAGCCTCGTGTTCAAAATGTCCCTTGTGAGAAGCATCGCAGAAAGGCTTGTTTTGCGACAAACCGCACCTGCAGATAGAAACCCTCTCACGGCCACCTAGGTCGTACACGTTGCCGCTCTTATCTACTATCTCAAAATCTCCCTCAATTATTAGAGAACCGTTGTTGTTTACTGTAATTTTTGTTGACGCCATGGTATTTTTTTAGTGCCCTAAAATAGTGAAATTAGGAACAGGTTTGCATATTTGTTATCCTTCTGTAACATCTTCTGCTCGCTCTTGCCTGCGGCTTATTTTTTAATTGAGCCTAGTTTTAAGTTAGGTGCATAATTAGTTGACGGTGATAGAAAACCTACACCAACGACTTTACATAACACTCTTTCCCTTCAAACATCGTTTTGGTGAAGCCCATTTTCTTTAAAAAGTTCTCGTGGTTCTTGTTGTGCACATTGGTGTATACAACACGCTTTACACCTTTAGCAACCAGGTATTTCTTCTCTTTGTCAAAAATGAACTTTCCTACTTTATAGTCTCGGTATTTAGGTACTGTGTAGTTTATTTTTACAACGGCTGTTCCATTTGTTTGCAAACCAGCTACAAATATGTTTGCAATTACCATGTCACGTAATACAGCAAAACTTATTTCGTTGCCGGCTTCTTCAGCATTAAAATCGGGGAAATAGTTTTTGATATCGGGCTGGTGAAACGAGAGGAATTTTTCTATTAATTTATCTCCTGCACCAAACTCTATAAGATCGAAGTCTTCTTCTGTTCTGTAAATTTTTACCAGGTAAAACAGGTTGATCAATAACAGGGCAGTGTTGGTAAGTATAATGGGAAATGCATTAATGAAAATCCCATAAACAATAAAAAAGAGGCATCCGAAAGTGTTTAGCCACCTGAACTTTAAATCGTTATTAACCAGCAGGGAGATTCCAAGCAATACAGAAGCAGCGTATCCTATAATGGCAATCATATGGTTATAATGTACTGCAGAAAGTTCTAATACAGTAAAATAAATCTCAACAATAATTTTAAAAGGAGGGCGAAATTAGGGGATTATAGTGTCCTGTATTGCAAGACGATTTCTGCAAAGGCGTTTCTTTTCGAATAGAAATACAACGGTACAAGAGTGCGACGCAACGGGTGCTTAATAGTATTACCACTGCTTAGTACATAATCTCTCTCTTGCGTTTAAAAAAGTTGCGTTAGGTTTAACTATAACAATTTTAAAAAGAGGATAAAAATTACTGGCCGTCTAAAAAAGCATCTATTTTTTCGATAGCTGTACTTATTTTTTCTAGTAATCTTTCTTCCCCGAAATATGCTGCATCGTCCACCCTATGTGTCGAATCAACTTCGTAATAATTAAGATCGTCAGCCAGCTCACTTAGTTCCTGCTGTAACTCAGCATTTAAGGTAATCGTATCGTCTTGTATAGCATTTTGAACCCTGGTAATATAACCTGCCCTTTGTGTTGTATGCGTCCGCTGTATCTTCTCAAGCAATCGTTTAATTTCATCCGCTTTCCCCATAACTTATTTTTAATACCTAAGTAAATCAACCACTTCAGCTTTCATTTTAGCTTCAATCCGGCAGCAGGCGCAAGGTATAAAATGATTCACTTAAATAAACATGTAGAAGAGCTATTAGATTTTGCTTTGCTACGAAATGATTTGTAAATGTGCCTGACGTAAAATTATTAGTCTGAGGCAAATAAAAAACTACTCATTTCTCAATGCGTTACTAACTTAGTCCGAAATACACTTTACATGAGAAAACAATCCTTTTTTAAAGGCTTTGCTGTTGCATCTGTATGCTTCCTCTCTTTGTTGGTTACCGCACAAGAGGCGGTAAACTATCAAACACCGCCTAAAGCAATTGTAGACCTTTTACTGGCACCACCAACACCAACAGTTAGTGTTGATGATAAAGGACAATACATGCTGGTAATGGAGAGAAGCAGCTACCCAACTGTGGAGGACCTGGCCCAACCCGAACTGCGGATAGGCGGCCTTCGCCTAAACCCTAATAACTTTGGACCAAGCCGTTCTGCTTATGTTTTAAATTATAAAATAAAGAACCTGGCAACAGGTACCGAAACACAAGTAAAAGGATTGCCTGCAAACTTAAAAGCTGGAGCAACTTCATGGAGTCCTAAGGAAACAAAATTTGCCTTTACCAACTCTACCAACAATAACATTGACCTTTATGTAGTGGATGTAAAAACAGGCATAGCCACCAAAATAAATAAGACACCCTTAAACATGGTGCTCGATGGTATAACATGGGAAGATGAAAACACCATCTGGTACAACACAACACTTAAAAAAGGGTCTGAAGCACCGCCAAGACCGTTAGCACCGAGCGGACCTATTGTACAACAAAACCTTGGTAAAGCCGCACCTAGCCGTACCTACCAGGATTTGATAAGGAACCCTTACGATGCTGCGTTGTTTAACTTTTATGGCACAGGTCAGCTAGTAAGAAATGTGAACGGTAGCGAAACGAAAATTGGCAAACCCGATCTTTTCCTAAGTATAAGGATGTCTCCAGACAAGAGATACTTATTGGCTGAGCGACTTGATAAACCTTTTTCATACCTCGTTACTGTCAATGGTTTTGCTTCATCTTTTGTAATCCTGGATAAGGCAGGCAAGGAGATAAAGACTTTAGCAAAAAATCCAAGCAGCGAAACTGCTCCCTCAGGTTTTGATAATGTACAAAACATTCCTTCACGCTTTAATTGGAGGAACGATGCACCTGCTACTGTTTACTGGAGCCAACCTTTAGATAGCGGGCTTTACAAAAACAAAATGGAATTTCACGATGCTGTTTATACGCTAACGGCACCATTTACCGCCGCTCCTAAAGAATTGTTTAAAACCAATTACCGCTTCTACAATGTTACCTGGGGCAATAGCAATACTGCATTGGTAACCGAAGGATTACAACGCCAGCAACAGGCACGTGTTAGCCGGTTAAACCCTGCAACAGGCCAGTTGGAAAAGCTGTATGAGCATAGTACCAACGATGCCTATAGCAATCCCGGCTCACCTGTTACAATAGAAAACCAATATGGCAAACAGGTGATCTTATTTACCGATGGTGGCAATAAGATGTTAATGACGGGAAATGGCGCTTCGCCAAAAGGCGATCTTCCATTTCTTTCAAGCTACGACCTAAACGAAAAAAAGAATACCATTTTATGGCGCAGCCAGGAAGGCTTTTATGAAACCGTAGAGAAGGTACTCGATGCAGATAAAAAGATCTTCATCACCAGCAAAGAAAGCACGACGGAAGCGCCAAATTATTATACCCGTAATCTTAGCAATAACACAGCGAAAGCAATTACAGCTTTTGCAGATCCGCAGCCGGCCCTTAGGCAGGTTAAAAAAGAAAAAATCTTCTACAAAAGAAAAGATGGTGTTGACCTTACTGCCACCCTATACACGCCTGCCGGTTATGATGCAAAGAGAGACGCTCCGTTGCCAGTGTTTATGTGGGCATACCCCCGCGAGTTTAAAAGCGCAGGCGACGCAGGCCAGGTTCGCGGAAGCCAGTATACTTTTACCCGTGTTGGCGCAGGCTCGTCGGTATTTTTAGTAACACAAGGTTATGCGGTGATGGATGCAACTGAGTTCCCGATTGTTGGTGAGGGAGATAAAAATCCAAATGACAACTTTAATGAGCAACTACAATGGAACGCTGAAGCAGCCATAAACAAAGTAACCGACATGGGCGTAGGTGATCGTAACAGGGTATCAGTAGGCGGACATAGTTACGGCGCCTTCATGACTGCTAACCTGCTTGCCCATACACGCTTGTTTAAAGCCGGTATTGCCCGAAGTGGTGCTTACAACCGTACACTTACCCCGTTCGGTTTTCAAAACGAAGAGCGTACTTACTGGCAAGCTCCTGAAGTTTATAATGCAATGAGTCCTTTCAGCTATGCCGATAAAATAAAAGATCCAATCCTGCTTATTCATGGCGAAGCGGACAACAACCCCGGCACTTTCCCTATCCAAACAGAACGTTTGTACAATGCTATAAAAGGTCACGGCGGAACTACCCGTTATGTAGTGCTCCCTTTCGAAAGCCATGGTTACACGGGTAAAGAAAACCTGCTGCACATGCTTTGGGAAATGAACCAGTGGCTGGACAAGTATGTAAAGAATACGAAATAGAGGCTTAAGATATTTTCTATAATTCCAATAAGAAGAGGCTGCCCGGTTAAGGCAGCCTCTTCTTATTTTAAAGCTTTTTTGTTTACTGTCATTATATCTCCAGGCGTCATCGTTGCCACGCTCGGTTTATCTTTTAGTACTACAAGCATCTGCAGTCTCCCCTACATAAAGCTTTCCTGTATTTACACACTTCAAACCTTTGGGCCGGCCATCAACCTCTACTCTTAGCGCCTTTGCTTTTCCTTTGCGTCTTTGCGTGAAAATCGCTAAAAAGCAAATCACTCGGGGGGGTCTCCACAAAAAAACCACCCGCTTATGTAGTTCTTACTATAGTAATACTCGTTTACTTTTATCTTCTAACCTAGGCACCACAACATGCCCCTATGAAGCGATTAATTCTACATATTCTTTTCCTGGTTATTGCCTTCCAGGCTGCTTCCCAAAAAGTAAGGATTGCTACCTATCATTATGGAAGCGATTAAAAGCTTAGAGCCTTTTGCAGCTCACCTTCATAAAATATATGGTTACGATGTTACCATTAAAAGTTATCCAAACGTTCATGCCTTTATAAAAGCTATTCAGAAGAACGAAGTAGACATTGCCCTCATCAACACATTTGGCTACCGGCTACTTGAAGCCTCCGGAAAAAATTACCCCATGCATCCTGTTGCTATTCTGCAATCAAGACCCGACATTAAGGATGGTTACAGAACAGCAATCATCGCCGGCAACCAGGTAACGGCCACTAAACTCTCTGACATAAAAGGCATGGCTTCCAAACTAAGGTTAACCCTTGTGTGAATACAGGCTCCACCTCAGGCAACCTTGTGCCAAGGTTGGGGCTGGCCAAGGAAGGTATCTCCTCGCCTGAAAACTCTTTTAAAAGTGTGTTGTACAGCGAAAATCATGATGCCGCTGTAGATGCTGTACTTACTAAGATGGCAGACATTGCTGCCGTGGGTTACTCACAATTCATCTGGTATGTTCAACAAGATTTTACCAACAAAAATAAGATGCGCCTATTATGGCTATCGCCACCAATTCCTTACGGCCCTATAATGATTAATAATCGTTTCGGCAGTGTAGTAGGGGGCAAACTATTAACTGCTTTCATCTTGCTTCACAAAGAAAACCCGCAAGCTTTTCTGGCAATAAAATCTGGATGGGGAGAAACAAAAGAAGCAACCAACTTTATTGCCATTGATGGCACTTACTACAGTAGCTTTAAAAAAGCACTAGGCAACGAAAACCAAGTGCAGCGTGTGTTGAAGCAGTTTGTGAAGTAAGGGTAAGTTGATTTGATTTAATAGTTCTTCACAGAAGTGTTATACCAATTTGGTTAAAGTTAAATTACCACTATAAAGTTCCTATTCAAGCTTACATTTATTTAATGAAAGCTGCTATCGTTTTATTCTTGACTTTGCTTGTTGCTTGCAATCAAACAAGTACGCCATCCCCCACTACTGATACTTTAGTTGTTCACGATACTTTAATTGTCCACGATACTGTTGTTGTTGATACACCTAAGCCGCCATCAAAAGTTTATGCTAATAAAAGATTTAAAGAAGTAACAGTTGAAAGAATTGGAACGAATAAATTCTTTATAAAAGGAAAGGGGCAAATCTTTGAAGGACAATTTAGCTGGGTTATAGAAGACGGGCATGAAGAGATTCAAAAAGGTTTTGCAATGACAGACAATGGACCACCGGAATGGGGAAAATTTGGGTTTGTTGTAGATGCTCAAAAGAAAAGACCAAACTCTACTCTACATCTTATATTATTTGAAATAAGCGCTAATGACGGTAGTCGTCAGCACCAATTGCCCATTATGCTTTATTGATCGGCTTGGCGCTGAAAATTGTGCTGCAAGTACAAGTGAGTGACACAACGATGATGAATAAAATTTCAAAAGCTGGTCACCAAAAAACACGACTGTTTGGAATCTTACACTTCTATAGTTCCGTTTATCTGCTCATAAAAACGAAGCTTGTTTTGCAATACACTTGCTTCGTGCTGCAGTTGTTGAAAGCGATTTAAGAGGTGCGTGATCGCCTCGATACCTTCAAGGTTTATGTGGAGGTCGTAGTGCAGGCGGACCATCTTTTCAAGTGGCTCCAATTCGTTGGTATCAACGAAGGTCTTTTCTTCCATTCTCGTTATATGTATCAAACCAAGATCAGAAAGGGATGTAATGAATGAAACCTCAATATTGTGGTGCGAGCAAAATTCATCTGCTGCAATTAATTGTGTTGTTTCCATTGTGATAAGTTTACTGTTTTAACTTAGCCAACTCTTCAAATAACGCCTTTTCACGAGGCGATAAATTGGTAGGAATTTTTATTGAATAGGTAACAAGAAGGTCGCCAAACTCGCCTTCTTTTTTGTATACAGGAAAGCCTTTTCCCTTAAGCCTTATTTTAGTATTGTTTTGGGTTTCTGGTTTCACCTTCACGTTAAGTTTAGCGTTGAGAGTTTCGACCGTTATGTCGCCACCTAACACCGCGGTGTATAAATCAAGATCAACGGTGGTATAAAGGTCATTTCCCAGTCGTTTAAAACGGGGATCATCTGCAATTAGAAAGGTAATGAAAAGGTCGCCGTTTGGCCCGCCATTTACGCCAACGCCACCTTGTCCTTTCACTTTTATTTTCTGCCCGTTTTCTATACCTGCAGGAACGGTTATCCTGATGTTTCTGCCATCAACTTCAAAAGTTCGTTGGTGGGTTTGGTAGGCATCTACAAGGTTCAGGTGAACCTCGGCGTTATAATCCTGTCCCCTGAATTTCGCTTGCCTTCTCCTGCCTCCACTTTCGCCGCCAAACATAGATGAAAAGAATTCTGAGAAGTCGTCGTTTCCAAAGCTTTGTCCGCCTCCAAATGTTTGCCCTCCGAAACCATGTCCACCTTGTTGAGAACGGCCCTGGCCTGCTTTTTCAAATTGCTCGGCGTGCATCCAATCTTTACCGTATTTATCATATTTCTTTCTCTTCTCCGGGTCGCTCAATACTTCATTCGCTTCATTTACTTCCTGGAATTTTTTCTTGGCCGCGTCGTCGTTCGGGTTAAGATCAGGGTGAAGTTTTCTTGCGAGTTTCCGATAAGCTTTTTTTATATCTTCCGGTCCTGCGTTCTTATCAATGCCTAAAATTTTATAATAATCTACAAACTCCATTTCTCAAATTGTTTTAATCAAACACTCTAATAGTCTACATGTCTTCTCCTGTAAAGTTAAAAAAAATTACCGCAGCTCGTTTTACAGATCACTCTCAACGATACAGCAATTTTTTGTTGCACTATGTTATGAGGTACACGAGTGCGACGCAACCGGAGTTTAATGCAAGTACTTATGCCGGGTACATAATAAAAACTAATCGAAAGAGAAGGTAAGTGACTTATGAAGTTGCAATTATTGAAAACTTACTATTACAGGCTTTGCATACTTCATAGCTTCGTATTCGAGGTACATTTTAAAGCTTTCCTCTTTAATAAAAAGCAGGTCGCTTAGCTCCCACCCTGCATAAAACCTAAACTCAGTTGGTTGCGTAGTTAGTGGCATGGTGACTGTATAAGTATTTAAAACTTCACTTGCAGTATTAGGCGTTTTACCAAAGGCAGCAAAATGATTGCTGCGTACGAGTATGCCCATGCCTAACTTATCGTTATTCTCGCTTTGTACATCGTAGGTGTAGATTGCTTTGCAACCATCAATGTTTAACTCGGTTGACTTTTTACTCTTTAAATTTACAATGCCGGTAACGAGCTGTGCACCCGGAGGCGTATTGCTTACCGTTACTTTACCCTGGTAAAAATATTTGCCTCCCCAAATGCTTATCTCTTCAATTATGTTCACTGGTGGCAAACCACTTAGCACCGTCCAGTTTTTATAGTGCATTCTAAAGATCGCTCTTACCGGGCCGTCCGCTATTTTCTCGTATGTTGTTTCTTCCACGTTCATTCCACCTAATCTTACCAGGGTGTCTTTACCGTTATCTATGTTAAGTTTTAAGGCTATAGAACCAGCACCAAGCGACTTACCGACAGCCAGGATATCCATCCCCCAATCAGCTAGTTTATGGTAACTGTTAGCAGGATTTACACCTACAGAATCCATCATCATTTTTTGGGTTGTCTTGCCATAAATGTCTTTGGTATTCCTGGTATCCATGTAAAGCCTGAAAGCAACTTTATCGTTTTCCCATGCAGGCCCTTCGGTTAAGTAAGGTGGTAGTTTTTGTTTTGTAAAATCAGTTGGCGGCGTTCCTTTAGGTATGGTAACAGAATCAAGTGAAAGGCCGAAACTATTATCGTCGTTCTTTTTACTCATGCGTACATGCGCTCTTACAACTGCTTTATTTAACCTTGCCGTAGTTGGCGTTACGTTTAATTGTACAGTTTCATCAGGCTTAAGGCGGTATAGAAAAGCGGCTTCATCCCACTGTCCATTTTTATCCAGGTCATCAAATTGTAAAATTACCTGCTGGTTGTTTTTATCGGTTAAGTTTATAAACACATCCTCTTTAAGCTTGCCCGTTTTTTGTTCCACAACGTCGCGGGTGAGCACAATTAATTCATCGGCCCGTTCAATAGAAGAAGGATTTGTAATTGTGATACTATATTTTTTTGCGGTAGTCTTTTTTGCAGTAAAGCAGGCCTGCAGCAATAACGAAAAAACTAAAAGCACCAGTGAGACATTTACAAATAAAACTCTTCTATTCATCATATAATTACAGCTAAGGTTCAAAAACAAAAACGATTGCACTTGCTGAATGAAAAATTAGTGCCAGATCAAACAAAGAAGTCTTTTATTTCTATTCGAGGTTTTAGTAAGAGATTTTAGGACGAGCAGCACAACCCTCTTCACCATCGTTGTGTCACTCCCTTGTACTATTTGCGCTTTATTCACCGGTAAAACTTTTATGTAATAGGTAAACAAATTGAATTTGAATATTAAATTATAGGCATGTGTGGACAAGGTTATTTTTGATGTTGACAACTATTGCAATTCCTACTTTTTTGTTGGGTGGTTTTCAAGTACATTTATTTTATGGAAGCTTGCTATGAAACCCTGAATACTGTTTACGAAATTGTAAAGAACGACCCCGCACCACATACTTACTTATGTAGTCCACATGAAATAATACTAAGGCAATCAACAGACTGGAACTCTATCCAAAAGCACCTTGATGTTTTGGCTGCCCAGCAACTTGTAATCATTAAGCAACTTGATAAAATAGCTATCTCAATTACGCATACAGGAATCGCAAAAGTAAAAGCGCTTAAAAACAATTTTGTAAACAAAAACTTTTTGTTCCCCGAAGGGCAGAAGCAAGACAGCAACACCACGCAGTGATGCAACAAAGGAATCAATCTACTAAAATTACCTTAGCTTCTGCCTCTTGCAATTACGTACTAACTATCCCTTATAAAAGCAAAACCTGGTACAAGTGTGCCGGGTTTTGCTTTTATAAGATTTTATGTGAGTTGCGTAAAGAGTCTGCAGGACAAGAGTGCGACGCAAGAAAAGGTGATTAGTATTACCAAGGCCTGGCTCAAAAAAATTACTCTGAAAGCCAGCGAGATTATTGTGTGGGAAGCGCTACTCTCGTTGGCGTTTCTTTACCACTTACAATACCGGTTGCTCCTGTAATTATGGCCTTAATAACTGTAGTCATGTTATCCATATCTAAGGTTTTTACCTCGTCGCCAGCTTTATGATAAAATGGTTCAACATCCATTTTAGAAGTAGAAATAGTATGAGCCGGAACACCAAGGCGAGCTAATGTAGCATTGTCACTTCTAAAGAATAAGCGCATTGTTGTGTAAGGATCATCGTAGAAAGTAAAAGAGCCTTCCTTCACATTTTTTTGCATGATCTTCCCCAGGTCGCTCATGTTATAGCCGGTGACGTAAGCAGAAGCTTTACCCCACTTACTTTCGGTGCCAATCATTTCGATGTTGAACATAGCAACAACCTGTTTGGCATTCAACTTTCTCGAGAAAAACTGCGAACCTAATAAACCAGATTCTTCACCTGTAAACGCTACGAAAACTAACGTCCTTTCGTTATTGCCAAGCGCTTTGTAATACTTAGCGGCCATGATGACTGCCGTTATCCCAGCAGCATCATCGTTGGCTCCGTTGTAAATACTATCGGTTCCCTCAGGCTTGCCAATCCCTAAATGATCGTAGTGCCCGGAGAAAATTACATACTCTTCTTTCTTACTCTTTCCGGGCAAAACGCCAACAATATTCGAACCTGTTAACTTTGTTATTTCCTGTTCTGCTTTAATTGAAAAAGTAGTTGGTTCAGTTGGAGACAAAACAACGATAACGTTGCCGAGGGGATTGTATAAAGCACGCTTCAGGGCTGCCAGGTTTCCGAACGTTTTAGTGAAAGAAGTATCAACAGTTATAAGAATGTTCTCGTTGCTTTTTAAATACTTGCTTACTTCAGCATTAAGATTAGATCCGGCAGCTATTGTTGTCTTTTTATAACCGCTGTTTTCGTTGACAGTTAAGGATGGAGAGGCTGTAAAAACAATGATGCTTTTATTGTCTTTTACTTCGCCATTAATTGTTCCGCTGGCACTTACAAATCGGGGCCGTATTATTTCAAATGTTTGCCTGAAGCTTGTAAGACCTTGCATTGGTTGCAAGCCAATTTTTTTAAATTCAGCTGAAATAAAATCTGCAGATTTTTCTATGCCTGGTGTAAAGGCTTTTCTGCCCAACATTTCATCGGAAGCAAGAGTTGTTTCAATACGTTCTACTTCTTTTGGTGTAACAATTTTATCAATAGACTGGGCATATGAAGCAATCGTTATTGTAAGTAATAAGGAGGCCGAGATAATTTTTTTCACCTTTTGATTTTATAATTATAAGCTCATCATTTCTTTGAACTTCACTGTTTGCCGCCTGCTTACTTCAATTTTCTCACCACCCTTTAATTCCAACAATAAACCACCGTTAAAATAGGGTTCAATTTTTTCTATCCAGCGCATGTTTATAATGTGCTTACGATTTGCTCGAAAGAAAGTCTTCTCGTCAAGTCTTTCTTCAAGCGCATTTAATGATTTTAGAATAAGGGGTTTATTAGGACCAAAGAAAACCTTTGCATAGTTGCCTACGCTTTCAAACAACCTTATTTCATTTAGTTTTACGAACCAGCATCTTTCACCGTCCTTTACAAACACCTGGTCATTCTCGGTTAACAAGCCATTGCGACTTATAGTCAAATGTCCATTGCCATTGGAGGTTTCCCTATTCTCTTCCTGGTGGATTTTTTGGATAGCATCCGATAGTCTCTTAGGCTCAACAGGCTTTAGCAAATAATCTAACGCATTTACTTCAAATGCTTTTAGTGCAAATTCGTCGTAAGCTGTGGTGAAAATAACGCGTGGAGAGCGCTCCAGTTCCTCCAATAGATCAAAGCCAGTTTTACCGGGCATCTGGATATCAAGGAAGATCAGGTCTGGATTGTGCTGTTCAATTTTTTCAAGACCTTCCTGCACATTGGCTGCTTCATCTATTATTTCGATCTCTCCAAAATCCTGTAATAACTTTTTCAACTCGTTGCGGGCTAAACGCTCATCATCGATAATGATTGTTCTAATTGACATGGAAGTTTTGGTTTATATATTAAATAGTGGCGGGCATTGTAACTATTGCCTCTACCATATTATCACTATTATTTCGTATTTCAAAGCGGGCCTTTTCGCCATATAGGAGCTTAAGCCTACTTTCGGTGCTGTACAACCCAAAGCCGTAGGGATTGTAGCTACCGTTTAAGTGTCCGGTATTCTTAACTATCAACTGGTGCTGATTATCCTTAAAGTGCGAGATGATCCGTATAATTCCACCTTCAATTTTTTTGCTAATTCCATGCTTAATAGCATTTTCAACCAAGGTTTGCAACATCATTGGCGGAACAGGCTGCGTTAAAGTATTTTCCTTTATATCAAATTCCACTTGCAGTCTATCCTCAAATCGGATATGCTCTAAAGCTAAGTAATCTTTTACAATATTTAATTCCCTTGAAAGTGGTGCTGTTTCAACTTTCTCAGCCTGCATACTGCTTCGTAAAATGTTACTTAATTCTGTAATGGCCTGCCTTGCGCGCTGGGGGTTTTCATCAACTAATGCTCTTATACTATTAAGTGCATTAAAGATAAAATGTGGATTAATATGCGCTTTGATTGTCTTTAGCTCCAGTTCTTTAACCACACTTTGCAACTGGATCTTATCCAATTGTTCTTGCCTGCTTTTAACAACGTAATGGTAAGTAAAATAGATCAGGTTCCAGATTATAAGAAAAAGGAAATTGCCGATTGATGTAATAATAGTCCTATCTAACAAGCCATATTTTTCCAGCTTGGAAGGTGTAATCTGGAACGCATCCTCCAGGTAAACACACAAGAATGAATACATCAGGGAGAAGCCAAGCGTAGTTATCAGGATGTAGATGATCTGTCTTTCTAAAGTATATTTTAAAAAGTTAATTTTGATAATGAGAAACCGCATAAGGTGGGTTACGGCAAGGCCGGTTAGCGCATCAATTACCAGCGTTTGAAAAAAGTGAGGTTCTCTCCTTAAACCTAAGCTTAGATAGAAAAAGGTATAAATAATAATTAAAGAACTCCATCCCCCAATTTGGCAAAGCCAGTAAGCCGAAATCTTTCTACTCATCACTCCAAAGTTAATAAACCTCTTTTCGTTTTTATCATTCAGTTTGATTAGAGGCTCATTTTAATTGTATTTGGTGTTACAACAGCATTATGAGCACGAAAAGTGAGAATATTACAACTTTTATAATTAAAATACGTTATGTTAATTTGCTTTTAAACAAATGAGCACGACTATTGTCTTATTTTTGATGAAATTTTAAAGCAGGCAGATGAACATAACACCTGGTCCTTTACTAAAGACCATTGACAGCCCGTCGGACCTAAAAAAGTTAAGTCGCGAACAACTTCCTCAAATCTGTGATGAATTACGTCAATATATTATTGATATTGTTAGTGTTCATGGTGGCCACTTTGCAGCTAGCTTAGGTGTAGTAGAATTGTCTGTTGCTCTTCATTACATGTACAATACCCCCTACGATCAATTGGTGTGGGATGTGGGCCACCAGGCTTACGGGCATAAAATACTTACCGGCAGAAGAGATACCTTTTATACCAATCGCAAATATAAAGGGCTAAGCGGCTTTCCTAAAAGAAGCGAAAGCGAATACGACACCTTTGGCGTAGGCCACTCTTCAACCTCAATATCTGCCGCCTTAGGAATGGCAATGGCAGCTAAGTACAAAGGTGAAACTGATCGTAAATCCGTAGCTATTATTGGTGACGGAGCAATGACGGCAGGTATGGCCTTTGAAGCAATGAACCATGCAGGAGTTGCTGACAGCGATATGCTGATTATTCTTAACGACAACTGTATGAGCATCGATCCAAATGTTGGTGCTTTAAAAGAATACCTTACCGATATTACTTTATCTCCTACTTACAATAAATTAAAAAATGACGTTTGGAAAGCTTTAGGAAAACTTCCGGTTGGTAAGCACTTCACCCGTGGAATGGCAGCCAAAATTGCCGAAAGCATGAAAGGAATGGTTAGCAGTAGTGCTAATCTTTTCGAAGCTTTAAACCTTCGATATTTTGGACCTATCGATGGTCACAATATCACCAAACTTGTTGATACACTTAAAGACCTTCGCCAGATACCAGGACCAAAAATTCTACACATTGTTACTGTAAAAGGTAAAGGTTACTCTCTTGCAGAAAAAGACCAAACTAAATGGCATGCACCCGGTTTGTTTGATAAGATAACCGGTGAAATAGTTAAGAAGACTTACGATGCACCTCAGCCTCCTAAATACCAGGATGTATTCGGGCATTCGATAATAGAACTGGCAGAGCTGAACGATAAGATCATGGCTGTTACGCCTGCTATGCCCAGCGGATGTTCCCTTAAATACATGATGGAAAAAATGCCGCATCGTGCTTTTGATGTTGGTATTGCAGAGCAACATGCGGTAACTGTAAGTGCAGGCATGGCTACACAAGGCTTGCGTGTTTTTTGCAACATTTATTCTTCGTTCATGCAGCGGGCATTCGATCAGGTAGTGCACGATGTAGCCATTCAAAAACTTCCGGTGGTACTTTGCTTAGATAGGGCGGGGTTAGTTGGAGAGGATGGACCAACACACCACGGTGCTTACGATATTGCATATTTCCGTTGCATTCCAAATATGGTTATTAGTTCGCCAATGAATGAGAGCGAGTTGCGCAACCTGATGTACACCGCTCAATTTGATGAAAACACACTTCCTATTGTTATTCGTTACCCACGTGGTGAAGGCGTAATGACCGATTGGAAAACGCCTTTCCAAAAGATTGAAATTGGCAAAGGAAGAAAAATTAAAGACGGTGACGATGTAGCTATCTTAAGCTTTGGCCACCCAGGTAATTTTGCCACGGCTGCTATACGAACACTAAGAACTGAAGGCATTAATCCTGCGCATTACGATATGCGTTTTGCTAAGCCCTTAGACGAAACCTTACTGCACGAGATCTTTACCAAGTACGGGAGAATAGTTACCGTAGAAGACGGAACTATCGTTGGCGGATTTGGTAGCGCTGTAGTAGAGTTTATGAACGAGAACGGTTACAATTCACAGGTGAAAATGCTTGGCATTCCAGATCGTCTTGTTGAACATGGTACACTTAAAGAACTGCATCGCGAGTGTGGCTACGATTCACAGGGAATTGCAGATACAGTACGAGAGTTAATGAAAGATAAAGTAAGCCTGAAGACGTTGATTGCAGGCTAATGATAATCGAATTAATAAAAAAGGCTGCCCTTTTGAGGCAGCCTTTTTTATGCAACTCTCTCAGTTGAAATATTATTGGTAAAAGAATTTTTAGGTACCAGACAGAATCTATCGGTTAAGCTTTTCTTGCGTCGCACTCTTGTACTTTTTGTTTTCTAAGCGGCTAGCTATTACGCGCAGGACAAATAAGTCCAGAAGCTACGTCCGAGGGAATTCGAATGAAAATGAAACCAGGAGCTAAATAAAGATTTGCCGCAGAAGTGTGCGACGCAACGATGACGAGTTATTTTACTAATGCCGGAACCAAAAAAATATTACTCCAAACGAACGAGCTTGGAGTAATATTTTAGTCTACGTTTATCGAGGAAAAATGCTTTGAGATTAATTTAAAACCGAAGGATCGCTATTGAAAAGATCGTGATCAAATAGCCCCGGCTCTTCCAGCCTTTCCTCATTCCACTCGACGATAAAGTTGTTTTTACCCTCGCCAATCATGATGCTCATGTAGTGCAATTGCACCAACTCGAGCATTGAAAGGAAAATGAAAATTGCCTGGATCTTATTGTCACAAACCTCGAAGATTTTTGAGAAGGAAACTGTTTTTTCCTGGCTAGCCACGCGGAGTACGTACTGCCGGCTTTCTTCGATAGTATAGTTATATTTTACTACCGTGTGTACAGGCCTGTTTTGCCTGTCGTGTACGCGTTGCATTACTTTTTCGAAAGACTTCATCAGCTTAAATAAAGTAATGTTCTGTATTTCTGTACCCTCACTGGCTTCTTCGCCAATACTGCCAAGGTCCTTATGAAGGTTACCTCTTTTAATCATTAGTAAACGCTCGGCTTCCATTTCAGCCATCTCGACAGCAGCTTCTTTAAAGCGTTTGTACTCTAAAATTTTATCTACCAGTTCTTGTCTTGGGTCGATCTCGTTTCCTTCTGGATCAACCTCTTTGCGGGGTAACAGCAGCTTTGCTTTAATACGCATGAGCGTAGAGATGAACAGGATAAATTCGCTGCTCAATTCGATGTTTAGGCTTTCTACGGAATGAATATAATCGAGAAATTCCCTGGTAATCTTGCTGATGGGAATATTGTAAATGTCTAACTCATCCCTTTCAATAAAGAATAACAATAGGTCGAAAGGTCCTTCGAACTGTGGAAGCTTTATTTGGTAGGTTTCAGTAGTAGCCATCTGCAAAAAGAATTAAAACATATAAAAAAAAGAAAGTCCCGAAGGTGAAACCAACGGGACTTGACAAATGTATTAATTTGATTTTAGAACTTCATTGTTAATCCCACTCCTACAATTGATTTCAGCTGTGTACCGGCCTTGTTTTTCTCATATCCAAAAATACGTGTATTATCATCGTACTGTAAATCAAAGTTGTATGTTACTCCAAAGTATTTATTCACTTTTAGGTAAAACATGTTGGTAAAAAATACATCCACATTCGTTGGTTTATCATGTAAGAAATCTGAAAACAAATCGAGGCGACCGCGGTAAGAAACGTTCTTTACAATTTCCTTATTTAATGTTGCTGAACTGAACAAACCAGCTTCAATTCGTACTTCTTTGTTTGGTGAAACATCATAGTTACGGGCCAGCTCAAACGGACGATTAGCAACTAGGATCCAACGACCAGCAGGTCCAACATGAAGATTAAATGCTTTGTCTTTCGTGTAGTACTGAACGCCGGCAGATAAAACAGTTGTGGCCGGGGCTAAAAAAGTCGAGATACGCTTTTTGACGTTGTCATAATCGTATCCGTCAACAAACTGTGTACGAAAGTTTAGCAAAGCACCCAACCTAAAATGCCGTAAATCTTTTTTACCCAGCTCGTGTGACCAGCGACTCACCAGGTCAAGCTTGTCGTCATTCTTTAAGATGCCGTATACATCACTATTTTGCAAACCAAAGTTTGCATCGAGCATATTATCCCAATTGCAACGGCCTTTTGTTTTATTGCCGTAAAGATTAATAAAAGTATTTCCGGCTAAAGTAAAACGATCACCACCCGGAGCCCAGTTTCTGGTGCCACCTTGTGATAAAGTCAAACTAAGCATTCCACCTTTTTTCCAGTAGCCTTTTGTTGCCTTGGTTGCACTTTTCTTTGAATTGCTGGTTTTGTCTTGAGCCCATACACCAACAGCAGCTGCAAAAAGTAATGCAGTTAGTAATAATTTTCTCATGTATTAGAAAGTAAGTTTTGTTTTGTAGGCAGGTAAACCTAGCAAATATAATGTTAAAAAGTAAAGATGAAAGAGAACTATTAATCTAAAAAGTAGGGGTGGCTTTGCTTAAATAAAGGCGTTCAGGTTGTAAGTTTATTGGTCTTTCTCTTCGCTTTACAATTATTCTTATGGACCTTCGCAGGAAATTTGAAAAATTGAAAGGCAGGGCAGTTGATTGGAGCATCTTTATTATACTTTCTATTATTTGGGGCAGTTCATTTAGGTTAATGAAGGTTGGAATGGAAGTATTGTCGCCATACGATGTGGCCGCTTTACGTATGATTAGTGCCGGTATTGTTTTGTTACCCTTTGCTTACAATTCATTCAAAAAAATCCCTAAAAACAAGATGGGTATCGTCATCATATCAGGTTTGCTTGGTAGCTTTTTTCCAGCGTTTTTATTTTGCATTGCTGAAACGAGAATTGACAGTTCGCTAGCCGGAATCTTAAATGCACTAACGCCGCTTTTCACTATTTTGCTAGGTGTCACTTTCTTTAAAATGCAGGTTTCCTTTCTAAGGTACTTAGGCGTTTTTGTTGGCTTTATTGGTTTGGCATTATTATTCCTTGCCAGGGGAAATATCACCCTTAGCTATCTTTCATTTTCTTTTTTAGTGCTTCTTGCTACGTTCTTCTATGGCATTAATGTAAACGTTGTAAGCAGGCATTTAAGCAACATAGGGTCTTTAAATATAGCATCTATCGCCTTTGCTTTTCTTATAATTCCATCGTTAATCGTCTTGCTGTTTACGGGTTATTTTTCACTTCCTTTAAGCTCCGGTTCCTACCTTGTCTCAACAATTGCGAGCATAGTTTTAGGTGTTTTTGGTACTGCAATCGCATCAATTATGTTTTACATGTTGGTGAAAAGAGCCGGCGGTTTGTTTGCCTCAACCGTTACTTACGGAATTCCTTTTGTTGCAGTGTTTTGGGGTTTACTAAGTGGCGAGGTGATAACATTGGCTCAAGTTGCTTGCCTTGGAATTATTCTGGCAGGCGTTTACCTGGCCAATAAAGTACAGGTAAAAAAAATCCCTGCTAAAACAACAGGGATTTAAAATACTTATGAGAGAAGTTGGTTTCCAACATTTGATTTTCATAGCCTCATCGTTGCTACGCTCAGTTCACAGGCAGTGCTTTAATAATCTTCAGGCTGCTAATTAGAACTTGCTGACTGGCTGCATAAAGTACAAAAAGTACAAGAGTGCGACGCAACGATGTTTAATAGTAGTAACAATGCTGGCTACCAAAACCAATAAACACAACTTTAGATAGACATTATTTCCTTTTCTTTTGCGGCAAGGGTTCTCTCAACCAAAATTATATAGCGATCCGTAATTTCCTGGATGTCTTTTTCTGCATCTTTTGCTACGTCTTCACTTAAGCCATCTTTTTGCAGCTTCTTTACCTGTTCAATTGCCTCGCGGCGAATATTGCGAATGGCAATCTTAGATTGTTCGCCTTCAGCACTTGATTTTTTCACCAATTCTCTACGGCGCTCCTCGGTTAAAGGTGGAAGATAAAGCCTGATGTTGGCACCATCGTTTTGCGGGTTAAGACCAATGTTTGAAGCGATAATTGCGCGTTCAATCGACTGGATCATACTCTTCTCCCACGGCTGGATGCTGATAGTGCGTGCATCCATGATGTTGATATTAGCCACCTGGCTAATGGGCGTAGGGGCACCATAATATTCTACAGTAATACCATCAATCATATTTGGATTAGCCTTGCCCGCCCTGATCTTTACCAGTTCAACCTCAAGAAAACCAATGGCTTTTTTCATGGATGCTTCTGCATCTTCAATTATCATCTCCAGTTCTTCAGACATATTTTTTAGTTTTGCACCGCAAAGCTAAGGAATAGCCAAATAATTTAATGTTGCAGGATAACTTCAGGATAAAAAAGCGATTACTGGCAATCCATTCTGCAATACTTACTGTATAATTTCTCGTATACCGGTATTATGTTTTGAATGTCAAAACGCTGTGCCTGCTCAAAAGCATTTTGTTTAAAGCGGGCAAGCACTACTTCGTCACTCAGTAATTCGATGGCGCACTTACTCATGGTATCTACATCGCCCACGTTTGCTAAGAAGCCTGTTTCACCATGTATATTTATTTCGGGTAAACCACCGGCATTTGTACTTATTACCGGCATACTGGCAGCCATGGCTTCAAGTGCTGCCAAACCAAAGCTTTCATAATCGCTCGGCAGCAGGAACAAGTCACTTACTACCAGGATTTCTTCCATCTGCTCCTGCTTTCCTAAAAACCTCACGTCTTCCAAAAGTTTATGTTCTTTAGCGAGGTCCTCAATAACCGGTCTCTCTGGTCCATCACCCACCATTAGTAGTTTAGCAGGCATTTTCTTTCTTACCTCAGCAAATATCTTAATCACGTCCTGTACTCTTTTCACCTTTCTAAAGTTTGAGGCATGCACCAAAATCTTTTCCCCGTTTGGCGCAATCACTTTTCTAAAAGCATCAATTGGTTTTTTGCTGAAGCGGGCAACATCAACAAAGTTGTAGATGACTTCTATCTCTTTTGTTATGTTGAACGAATTGTAAGTTTCTTTCCGCAGGTTATCACTCACAGCAGTAATCGAGTCGCTCTCATTAATACTAAAAGTTACTACGGGTGCGTAAGTTTTATCACGACCAACCAGGGTAATATCAGTACCGTGCAATGTTGTAATCACGGGTATTTTACGCCCTACTTTTTCAACTATTTTCTTGGCCATGTAAGCCGCACTTGCATGCGGTATTGCGTAGTGAACATGTAAAAGATCGAGGTCGTGGTTCAAAATCACATCCACCATTGTACTTGAAAGCGCTACTTCATAAGGTGGGTAATCAAATAAAGGATAGGTAGGAACCCGAACTTCATGATAAAAAATATTAGCGCTAAAAACATTTAATCTAACAGGTTGTTGGTAGGTTATAAAGTGAACTGAGTGTCCTTTATCTGCCAATGCCTTTCCTAACTCTGTGGCTAAAACTCCGCTGCCCCCAAAAGTGGGATAGCATACAATTCCTATTCGCATGTAGCGTGTATTTTATTTTGTTACCGTCGGTATATCTTTAAGCAGCATCGTTGTGTCACTCACTTGTACCGCAGCTTGTTCATCAACAATCAAACCGATTGTCAAAATGTCTTCTTTTATTAAAATCAACCTGCTAAGTAACAATAAAATTGTCTATTGGTTAGGCCACTCTTCACAAACTGCTAAACAGTACATTTGCTTTCCAAAGAAATAAGTACTTATATGAAAAGAATTTTATTGTTTTTTTGCCTCTTTCCCCTGTTTGGTCTCGCCCAAAACACTGATTCTGTTTTTATAAAAAAGATAGCGGATGAAACGCTTCTACATTCAGATGCCTACGAAAACCTCAGGTACTTAACCAAGCAAATTGGTGGTCGCCTTGCTGGTTCGCCACAAATGGTACAAGCAGAAAAATGGGGAGCGAAAATTCTAAAGCAATTAAGGGCCGATACGGTGTATATGCAGGAATGTATGGTACCGCACTGGGTACGAGGAGGGCAGGATAAGGCAAGTATTGTAAGTACCAATGGTAAAAAAATAAACAGGAAACTAGATGTTGTAGCCCTTGGCAACTCTTTAGGAAGCAAAAAAGGGGTGACTGCAGAAGTGCTTGCAATTTCTTCGTACGACGAACTGGAAAGGCGCAAGTCTGAAGTGAAAGGAAAAATTGTTTTCTACAACGCACCGTTCGATCCCACAAATGTTAATACAGGAAAATCATATGGACAAACAGGCATCTACAGGCGAAATGGTGCAAGCAGGGCTTCAAAGTATGGCGCTGTTGCTGTGCTTACACGCTCTTTAAGCCTTGGAACTAACAACCATCCGCATACAGGTACTATGGTATACAACGATTCGTTTCCAAAAATACCTGCAGCAGCATTAGGCCTTGAAGATGCTGACTACTTATGGAATACCTGTAAGACAAATAAGTATGTTACCGTTTCTTTAAATACCTATGGATATTTTTTACCTGACACAATTGGGCATAATGTAATTGCAGAATTAAGAGGAACAACAAATGAATTTATAACACTTGGAGGGCATCTGGACAGCTGGGATAATTGTGAAGGTGCTCATGATGACGGAACTGGCATTGTGCAAACGATGGAAGTTTTACGAGTATTGAAAACACTTGGATACAAGCCCAATAAAACTATACGCTTTGTTTTATTTGCCAACGAAGAAAACGGGGCAAGAGGCGGAGAAAAATACGCAGTTGAGGCAAAAGCTAAAAATGAAAAGCATGTATTAGCCATAGAAAGCGACGGTGGCGGATTTACGCCGCGTGGCTTTGGCTTTACAGCAAGCAAAGAGCAAATTGAAAAAATACAGCCCTGGACAAAACTCTTATGGCCCTATGGTGTGTACGAGTTAGTACAAGGTGGCGGAGGAACTGACATAGCGCCGTTAAACCGGGCGCTGCAAACACCGTTAGCAGGTTTAGACGTAGACGACCAACGTTATTTTGATTTGCACCATGCAAGGAACGATGTGTTTGAAGCCGTAAACAAAAGGGAGTTGCTTTTAGGCGCTATTAATATGGCTGGTTTAATTTACCTTGTTGACAAATATGGATTTTAAAAATACTTCTTATGCATAAAGGAATTATATTAACCATCCTCGTATTGCTATTGATATTTGGAGGATGGTTTTGGTGGAAATATTATTTCACTTACAGCGACGGTAACCGAACAGGCCTGCTTCAAAAGTTCTCACGCAAAGGCAACGCATTTAAAACATATGAAGGGGAGCTAGTTCTTAATAGCTTAACAGCAAATGGTCAAAACTCTTTCTCGGCAGAAAAATTTTATTTTTCGGTAGCCGATGAAGGTGTTGCTAAAAAGATGTCGGGCTATGAAGGACAAAAGGTAATCCTTCATTACCAGGAAAAGAAAGGCGTTTTATTTTGGAGGGGAGACACTAAGTATATAGTAGATAGCGTAAACCAGTTAGGGCAGTAACTTAAATGGCATAAAGGAGAAAAATAGCAAGCCTCTTGTGAATATCAGGCACTCCTTTTTTCCATTCAGCAATTGTTTTTGTAATAATTGTTTCTGAAGGTGCCGTAATATCTACAGCAATGCAAAGCTTAGTTTGAGGTTTGCATTGCTGCAATAATTCGTTTATAAGTTGGTTGTTGCGATAAGGTGTTTCAATAAAAATCTGCGTGCTCTTTTTTCTCGCGGATTCATTTTCCACTTCTTTGATCGCTGCTTTTCTTGCAGTATTGTCTATTGGCAAATAACCTATGAACTCGAATTGCTGCCCGTTCATTCCACTTGCCATCAGGCTCAGTAAAATTGAACTTGGACCAACTAACGGATGAATGACAGCTCCCATGTTTTGTGCAGCTTCAACCAAAACCTGTCCCGGATCTGCTACACCAGGACAACCTGCTTCACTTATAATTCCAATGTTATTTCCGGCAGAAAGCCCTTTCCTGAAATTTGCCTTTACCTCTTCTTCCGCCTTGTGAATAGTGAACCACTGGTAATCATCAATTACCATTTCTTTCCAGATCTTCTTTAAAAACCTTCTTGCCGATCTTTCGTTTTCTACAAAAAAAACAGTGCATTGTTTTACTGCATCTACAACGTAGGTTGGTATTGTCTCCAATGCATCTTCATGAAGAAAGGTAGGGATAAGGAAAACTTTTCCGAAGGCCATAAATAGTATGAATTAATTAAAACAAAAGTGCTAAACAAAAGAGAATGTAAAAATTATTCTTTCACTTTAAGGGGATACATACTTAGCGTTGCTGCAATTACTGCGTATGCCGGCGCAAATACCCATCCTAAAAATGGCACCAAGTGCATTAGGTAAAATATTAGGCCATTGCCGATAGCCAACCCCTTCCGGTTGCCTATAAAATGAATGCTTTCAGCAACAGTTAATTTGTGTCGCTCTCCACTATAGTCGAGCATAGAAAAACCATAATAATAACACTCAATCAGCAAAGCAAATACCGGAGTTACCCAACCAATTAATGGAATTAATGAAAGAATTAGAATAGACACGAGGTAAACGGTCTGCCATAAAGAATTGCGCAGTGCGATTGCTATCCCTCTAAGTATGTCTTTTATTAACTGCTTAAAAACAAAAGGGTAGTCTTTCCCTTCAATAATAGATTCAGTTTTCTCGCTTAAAAAAGCAAATATGGGAGAACCAATAATAAGCCAGAGGTACTTAAATAGAGAGAAGTATAACAACATTAAGATCAGCCAAAGCATCATGCCACCTATAGTGAATAAAAAACCAAGTATACTGCTGCGCATGCTTTCCACCCAACCACGCAAGCCTGTTTTAACACCTAAAAATTCTATTACATTGGTTGCGCTTTTACCAAAGAAATACATGCTAACCGCAAACAATAACATATAGACTAAGCCCGGTATAATTATCCATTTCCACAAATTGTGCTTTCGAATAAATTGATGCGCCTGCCTGTAAGCCTGTATTGCAATTACAATGTCTTTAAGCAAATGGTATTCTTTTTAATGCTATAAATTTAGCCCACATTTTTAAGTCTGGATGAATTATTGTTGAACGCTTAGGCTAAGAGAGTAAGTCAAAAAAAATTACAACAATATGGATGTGTTGCAAAGCATAGATACAAACGAATGGAAGAGATTGCCTAAAGAATTTTATCTACGCCCCAATGTGGTCAAGATAACAACTGACTTAATCGGTAAGATACTTGTTACAAAGTTTGATGACAAAATTACCGCTGGACGAATAGTTGAAGCCGAAGCTTATAACGGTCCTTTTGATAAAGCGTCGCATTCGTATAACAACCGCCGCACAAAAAGAACAGAAGTGATGTATGCTGAAGGTGGAGTTGCTTACGTATACTTGTGCTATGGCATTCACCAGATGTTTAATATTGTAACTAATGTAGCTGATGTTCCGAACGCTATTTTAATAAGGGCACTGGAACCTATGATAGGGATACAAACGATGCTTGAAAGAAGCAACAAAACCAATCATGCTTACGACCTTACCAAAGGGCCAGGCAATGTTGCAAAAGCGTTAGGCTTTCATACATCTCAAACAGGTATCAGCCTTCTTGATGATACTATGTTTATTGCTGATGATGGATGGAAATACGGTGCTTATGAAGTAATTGCTACAACAAGAATAGGCGTTGATTATGCAGCAGAAGATGCTCTCTTGCCTTACCGGTTTCTTGTAAAAGGAAACCCTTACGTTAGTGGAAAGAAGCTTAAAACATAATACTTGCTACCATTTGCAACAGCTATAAAGGGATGGGGACAAAAGGATCGTTAGACTATAATAAATGTTAGGCTTCGATGATTATAGTTACGCGGTACAAGAGTGCGACGCAAGAACGTTTAGCAGGATTACTAAAGCTGGTACCAAAAGGATAATTTTAAAAGAACAGCGAGCAGCGATTGGTTAACAATACTAAAACTTAGGACAAGGAAGTCCTCTTGAATCATCGGGCCTTCTTATCCAAAGAAGAGAAAGTTCCATACCACCGCGGCTTTGGGTTGCTGTTTTTAATGAAGAGACGTTGGTATCGTATGATAGGCCAAGCCTGAAGTCACTAAATTCAAGTCCAACATAAGGAATAACTGCATCGCCCATACGAAGCCAGCTTCCAACATATAAACTTGTAGGCTTTTCGCCTTCGCTTACGGGAAACTGCATAGCGCCACCAATTACTGATTCGGAAGCGCCGGCCTGTGTGCTATACAATCCACTTAAATGGAGGATTGAAGTTGCGCCCACAGGAAAATAGCCGCCACCATGAAAAGTTGTGCGTGGATTTAATAAAGAAAAAGCACCTGTAAAAGATTGCTTTGGACGGGTAATATGATACATGGAAACACCTGCATAAAAGTTATTATCGTCAGACGTGCTTCCGGTATATAGAACCCCGGCGTTAAGGTCGAAATAATTACTTTTTAAAAGTGTGTTATCAAATGTTTCAGTAGTAGTGCCGGTAAAACCGAAAGGTGTAAGCTGGTCTTCAAACTTCAGGCTGTTTACATTAATTAGCATATTGCTATAAGTAGCCTGGAAAGCTCCACCAATTTGAGAATAGCCGTCCTCATCTAAACCTTTATGAAAAGCTGTTGACACCGTAAGGTAATTCAGCTTCACCGCGCTGTTGGCGCTCTGGTCAGAATAAGCCATAACACCTACTCCCCAGGTGTCGTTCGAAGCGATTCGATCTCTCATTATTTGGAAGTCGGCAGATAACGAGGTGGTTACAAAGGCCTTATTAATAGAAGGCCATTGGTCGCGGTGGTTACCAGCCACACGAATATCTCC
Organism: Segetibacter sp.; assembly: GCA_028288505.1. Taxonomy (GTDB): domain Bacteria; phylum Bacteroidota; class Bacteroidia; order Chitinophagales; family Chitinophagaceae; genus Segetibacter. The sequence goes on from JAQBNN010000039.1 coordinate 30,526, forward strand.
ATCAAATTTTCCTGTAAAAGCGGGGTTTAACGTAAGCGGTGATGCGAAAAATTGAGAAAAGTGCGGATCCTGGGCATGTGCCTGCAACTGTTGGCAAAGCACAAAAAGCAGGATTACGGTTAGTTTACGCATAGTACGGATGACCCTTTTTCTATTGACATTACTGCTTTTTATTACCAAGCAGCATAATTTTATTATGGTTAAGTTACATATTCCAACTATGCTAACGGCAGAATAAGTAGAAATATTTTAGACTCCAACAGATAAACGCTGCTTAACATCGTTGTGTCACTCACTTGTACTTGCGTTCTTTAGTCATCTAGGTGCTAATTGTATAAAAATCGATAATTTTACATCTGTGATTTACTTCCAAAAGCAAGGTCGCCGGCATCACCTAAACCTGGCACAATATATCCTTTAGCAGTAAGTTCTTCATCAATTTCGCCGCACCATATTTTTGCTTCCGGCGCTTCTCTTCTAACGTATTCAATACCAACCGAGCAGGCAATTGCTGCTACAATATGTATTTGTTTTGGTTGCCCCTCGCCTTTCATAAATTGAATAGTCTTAACAAGTGAGGCCCCTGTTGCAAGCATTGGATCACTAATGATAACGATGCGCCCTGCCAAAGGAGGGCTACTCATGTATTCAAGGCTAATCTCAAAAGTACCATCTGCATGGTGCTTGCGATAAGCCGAAATGAATGCATTATCAGCCCTGTCAAAGTAATTCAACATACCATTGTGCATGGGTAAACCCGCACGAAGGATGGTGGCCAAAACCGGTTGCTCCACTAATCTTTTGCAGGTAGCAATACCAAGTGGTGTTTCAATCTCTACTTCTGCAAATGGTAGCTCCTGGCTTATTTCGTAAGCTGCAACTTCTGCAATTCTTTCAAGGTTTCGCCTAAACCGCATTCTGTCTCCCTGGATTTCAACACTTCTTAATTCTCCTACCCAATTACTTACTAAACTATGCTGTTCACTTAAGTTTATAACCATAATACTATTGCAGATTTCTGTTGTAGATTGCGGCGTGAAAATTACGGCAAATATGCCATCTGGAAGCTAAATATTTAAATTATATGTATTACAGGGCAATCGGTATTATGAGCGGATCATCGCTTGACGGCTTAGACCTGGTTTTTGCTGAACTGGAAGAAACAGCGGGTAAATGGTCGTACGAAATTAAAGCCGGTGCCTGTAATCCTTACAACGAGGAGTGGTTGCAAAAGTTAAGCAATGCTACCAATCTTAGTGCTTATGATTATCTTTTACTACATACTTCTTACGGTAAATACATTGGCCGGCAGGTAAACCAGTTTATTGAAGAAAATGACCTTCATCATAAAATACAATTAATAGGCTCTCATGGCCATACTACTTTTCACGCGCCTCACTTACAAATGACTGGTCAGCTTGGAGACGGTGCAGCTATTGCTGCTGCTACAGAAATTAACGTGGTAAGCGATCTAAGAGCACTTGATGTGGCATTTGGCGGACAAGGCGCACCCATAGTTCCTATAGGAGAAAAATTATTACTAGGCAATTATGATTTCTTTTTAAACCTTGGAGGAATCGCAAATATTTCATGCCAGCGAGAAAACGCCTTTATAGCTTTCGATGTATGTGCCGCTAACCGCATCATGAATCTTCTCGCCAAAGAAATAGGAAAAGAATATGATGTAAACGGAGGTATCGCTTCTTCGGGTACTATAAATACTGCGCTTTTAACACGCTTAAATGCATTAGACTATTACAAAAAGTCTTATCCAAAATCTCTTGCCAATAGTTTTGGTAATGAAGAAGTTTTTCCTTTGGTTCAATCGTTTGATTTAAGTGTTGCTGATAAACTAAGAACGTATGTAGAGCATATTGCGATGCAGATCGCTTATGCCGTTCAACCTTTTATTAATGGTACCGAAGGGAAGAAATTATTGGTTACCGGCGGTGGCGCTTTCAACCTGTTCATGATTGAAAGGTTGAAACATGCACTTAACTCCTTTAAAGTAGAAGTTGTGGTCCCCGACAAGATGCTGGTTAACTACAAAGAAGCCCTAATAATGGCTTTGATTGGCGTATTACGCTGGAGGGAAGAATACAATGTACTTAACACAGTGACTGGTGCAAAAAGAAGCAGCATAGGAGGCGCAGTTTGGATTGGGCAAGAAGCCTAATTCTCTTCCACTTCAAGCTTTACAGTTCTGTCAACAATATTTCTAATAACCACATCTAATTCTTCCGCTGATATTTTTATATTATCTATTACTTGTTTATTTACTTCGCTTAGTGGATTATTTCTATCAAGTACGTTAACCAAGCCCAGAATATTGGCTAAAGGAGAGCGAAGCGTGTGTGAGGTAATAAAAGCAATTTCCTTTAGCTTCTTGTTTTGGGCTTCAATGCGCTCTTCATACAATTTTCGCTTTGTTACATTCTGAAGGAAACAGCCCACGCCCATTACCTCGCCACCGGCAGTATATACAGGGCTAAAGCGTATAGAAGTAAACTGCCTTTTCAGGACGGGGTCCTGGAATTCTTTTTCTATAGAAAATGTTTCGCCTGATAAAGCTCTTTCGTACAAGGTCCTCCATTCTTTCACATGCTCTGGTCCCTGTGCTTCATTTAAAGCACCTTTACCTATATGCAAATCTTCTTTAAAATAATATTTGAAATGGGTTTCGTACTCATGATTAAAAGCAAAGTATTTAAAGTCTTTATCAATTGACCAGATGAGGTCTTCTGTGTTATTTATAAGAGCGAGCATATTTTGCTCGTGGCGGAGCGTATTTAATTCACCTTCTTTTTCTTTCGTTACATCTCTAAAAATTACAGACAGCCCTTTGTCAAAGGGATAAGCAGAAACCCTTAACCACGAATGTGCTGAAGGTGCAATAAGTTCAAAATGCACTGCTTCTTTGTGATCTAAAGCATATAAAAATTCATGGTGTGCTCGCCCGCCATTAAATTCAGGAAACAGTTCGAACAGAGTTTGATTTTCTATTGATGCCTCTGGTTTTTCTAAGTACTTCTTAAAAATATCGTTAGCCCGAAGAACCTTAAAATCTTCATCAATTATAAAGAAGCCATCAGTAATGCTATTGAGGATTAAATTCAGCTGTGTTTCTCTTTCAGCTATTTCAGACTTTACCTTAGTTAAGATTGTTATATCATGTAATGTAACCAGTGTTGCATCTTTATTGTTAACCAGCAGCCTTGCTTTAGTCTCCTCGCAAATCAATGTCTCGTTATTCTTTTTCTTATAAATAACTATAGACTTTTGTCCATTCTTCACTGTAGCACCTTCTTTGTCTGTATCCTCTTCTATCAGATCAGCAATCGTCATCTTTCGTAATTCCTGCCAAGTGTACCCAAACCTGTCTTCCGTAGCACTATTTACCCTCATGATTGTTTTATCAGCATTTAAATAAATCAACATAGGTTCTGCATTCAGGTCAAAAACACCTTTATATTCTTCCTGCGATCTGCGCAGTTCCTTTTGGGCTTTTCTAATCAGAACAAAAAGAAGCAAAGAAAGCGTGACTACAAACATAACCCCTTTGAAGCTTTGGATTTGCGTTAGCTCGACAGATGTAACATGAGACTGGACTTGTAGCAAAACCCTGTCACTTAAAAGTATCCAACACGTTGCAAGAAGAAGAAAACCGAAAGAAACTTTAAATTCGGGCAGCCTTAAAAATCTCATAAGCTTTTTAACAGTTGCCCTAAATGTATACACAAATAGAATGTTGAAAAATGAAATAAAAAACTTCTGCACAAAATACTATTAAGAGTAGCACAACACATGGTATAAATACCACGCGTTATTACCATCTTCTAACTCTTATAAAATCTTTTATTAATTTATGTTGCAAAAGATAAGTGCAGGTCCCCCATTGACCAAGCATCAAAACACAATCAGTAATACTATAAATCGGATACTAACCATAGTACTCCGGTTAATCATCGTTGCGTCGCATTTCGTTCATCTGCATAACTACTATTATGCTTTAGGCCTTTTTTACTTAAGGCTAATAACAGTTTATAAAATGAGATTTTATGCACGCTGCAAAAAGATAAAAAGCACAAGTGTGCCAAGCAAGAAAAAGATGATAGAAGTACGAATGCAAGGTCGAAAAAAGGTGTTATCAATCTGGCCTTCCTAAGCAGCAAGGGTAAAATAATTATTCGAGGCCTAAATAAAAGAAAATGTGTCTCCATTAAACAAGCCTTTATCGCTTAATTTAAGATGAGGAATTACAAGTAGCGCCATAAAAGATAGGGTCATAAAAGGGGCTGATAAAGTAGAGCCTAGTTCTTTAGCCATGGCATCCATTTCGGTATAAGCTTGTGCTACTGCATAACCATCATCGGTACTCATTAAACCTGCAACAGGCAGGGGCAAAGTTTTTTGGGCAGTGTTGCTTATACAACTTACACCGCCCTTTGATTCTATAACAACGTTGACTGCTTTACAAATCATTTCATCACTTACACCAACAGCAATAATGTTGTGGCTATCATGCGCAACAGTTGATGCAATTGCGCCTTCCTTTAATCCAAAATTCTTTATCCACGCAGTTTTTACTTCGGCTTGGTTGTACCTGTTTACAACTGCAATTTTAAGCAGGTCGTTTTCTATGTTACTTTCGAAGTTGCCAGCATTATTAACAAGGTCGTTAACTGAATAAGAAAGTTTATTGGTTATAAGTTGGCCATCCAGAGCTTCAATTACGTTTATAATTTCACTAGCAACATCTTCTTTTAAAACCTTGAAATCAGAGGCGGTTTTATAACTACAATTGAAGTTGTTGATGATGGAAGCAGCTACACTGCTGATATTCGTCTTACCATTTTCGGCGACTAGCTCCCCGTTAATAAACGTTTTTACAACCTTAAAAGTTGCAAGATCTTCAACAACAATAAAATCAGCGTTATCTCCTCTGTTTAAAAGACCGACTTCTAATTTGTAATGCTTTACAGGATTTATACATGCTGCTTTCAGTACTTTAAAAACATCAATTCCTTTTGCTACAGCCCTTGCACATAACACATTTACGTGACCATCAACCAGTGAGTCGGGGTGCTTATCATCGCTGCAGAACATCATGTTATCTGCGTGGTCATTAAGAAGGTCGACCAGTGCTTCAAAGTTTTTTGCTGCGCTGCCTTCCCTGATGAGAATCTTCATTCCAAGTGCAAGTTTATCTAGAGCTTCCTCAGCAGTAAAACATTCATGATCTGTTGATATGCCTGCGTCAATATATTGCTTTGCCTGTTCGCCTCTTAATCCTGGTGCATGGCCGTCAACTGGTTTTTGAAATCGATGTGCAGTAGCAATCTTTTTCATCACTTCTTCGTCCTTAAATAATACGCCGGGAAAATTCATCATTTCACTTAAGTATTTTATTTCAGGCCTTGCAAGAAGTTCCTCGACACCTTTTGAATCTATTGCGGCACCTGCAGTTTCAAAAATGGTAGCAGGCACACAGCTTGGTGCTCCAAAGTAAAATTTGAAAGGAACCTGCTTACCGTTTTCAATCATGTAATTCACTCCTTCCATTCCACATACGTTTCCTATTTCGTGTGGATCGCTAATTGTTGCTACAGTACCATGAACAACAGCAAGCCTTGCAAACTCGCTTGGTATAAGCATGCTGCTCTCGATATGCACATGGCTGTCAATAAATCCGGGAAGGATAAAGTGCCGGACATTTTCATCTGCTTCAATTTCTTTTATGGCAATAATTTTTCCATCTTCAATAAATACTTCAGCAGGAAATATTCTTTCGTTTATTATGTCGACAAGATTACCGGAAATGTTGAATGAAAAGTTAGGCATAAGGACTAATTGTAGCGTTAAAATAAAGAGATTACATGGCTAAGTAAAACCAAAATGTACTTTTATTCTTTGGGATTTGCATCGGTAGAACAACCTTGCAATGGAAACTAAAGATGATAAATGATTTACGGATAAAGTGATTGCGACGCAACGATGATGCTATGAAAACCGATGCTGGTACTTAAGAAACATTACTTCACTTCCTGCATGTCTACAAGTCGTTTGTAGATACCGCCTTTCAACAGCAATTCATCATGTGTACCGCGTTCAGCTATCTCACCTAATTGTAGCACTACAATTTCATCGGCGTGGCGAATGGTGCTTAAGCGATGGGCAATAACTAGCGACGTTCTGTTTTGCATCATATTATTTATAGCGTCCTGCACCAGCCTTTCACTTTCTGTGTCGAGCGAAGATGTCGCTTCATCCAAAATTAAAATAGGCGGATTTTTAAGCACCGCACGTGCAATAGTCAATCGCTGCCTTTCGCCGCCGCTAAGCTTGCTTCCCCGGTCGCCAATGTTGGTATTGTAACCTTCCTCTTTTGACGAGATATAGTTATGTGCATTAGCCACTTTAGCGGCTTGCATAATGTCTTCAATTTTTGCGTGCTCAATACCGAGAGCAATGTTGTTTGCAATGGTATCATTAAATAAAATGGGCTCTTGTGTAACGATACCCATTTGCTGGCGAACCGACTTTAAAGAGTACTCTTTTATGTTTATCCCATCAACTAAAACTTCGCCGCTAGTTACATCATGAAACCTAGGAACAAGATCGGCCAACGTGCTTTTACCGGCGCCTGATGAACCCACTAAGGCAATTGTTTTACCCTTTTCAACTTTAAGGTTTATGTTTTTAAGAATAACCTTATCGTCGTAACTAAAGCCCACGTTTCTAAACTCGATTGACTGAGTGAATGTCTGCATTTGCAGACCATTTTCATTCTCATCTACCTTCACAGGAGCTGTCAGGATCTCTTCAATGCGTGCAATAGCGGCGCTGCCTCTTTGCATGTTGTAGAACGATGTTGACAGCGCTTTTGCAGGATTAATTATCTGTGTGAAAATACCGATGTACATTATAAAGCCTTCGGCGGGTAAGTCGGCAGTTCCACTTAATACTAACCTGCCTCCAAAGTATAAAATGCCGCATAAAACCATCACTCCCATAAACTCACTCAAAGGTGATGCAAGGTCTCTTCGATATTGCATTTTGTTACGAATATCAAAAAGGTCGTCGTTGTTTTTGGCGAATTTCGTTCTTAATAAAGCTTCTGCGTTGAAGGCTTTTATTACCCGCAAACCTCCGAGCGTTTCATCCAATACAGAAAGTGCCTCACCTAATTTTATAGCAGCAAAGTTCGATTGCTTTTTTAAAGAGCGGCTAATCCTTCCAATTATGACCCCGGTAAGCGGAAGAAAAATAAAAAGAAACATGGATAGCTGCGGGCTTAAAAAAATAAGTGCTGATAATATTATTATAATATTAAGCGGGTCTTTTATAAATCCTTCAAGCGTGCCTACTACCGAGGTTTCTAGTTCTCCTATATCATTTGTCATCCGGCTCATTATATCACCCTTTCGCTGCTCGGTAAAATAACCAATTGGTAGCTGCAAAAGTTTATTATAAAGTTCTGCACGCAGCCTTGTCATCACCGAATTTTTCATTGGTGCCAATACATAATACGACAGATACAAAAACACATTCTTAAATAAAACAGTAGTTATTATTATCAGGCAAATTATTCCTAAAGCTATAGAGGGTCCGTTTAGGCCGTTCGTTTGAATAATATCACTGATTTGAAAATTGATGTATTGCACCAGATCCCTTGAGCCTGTGATTTTTTCCGGGGCAGTAACTACTAATTTTTCCGTTGAAAAAATAAGCCCTAAAAAGAAAGGCATTGTACCCAGCGAAATAAGCGAGAACAAAATTGAAAAAATGGTGAACAAAAAGTAAAGCACAATATTTCCCTTATAAAAACGGAGATATTTAAAAAGCCGGGAGTATTTTTTCATTCGCGTCTAAAAAATCAGGTTATTACTACTTTGAGACAAGCAGTAGTTCTCATGGCATCATCGTTGTGTCACTCACTTGTACTTATATTTTCAAGCATCTTTTCCTACCTTATTTTATAAGGGTGCAGGGTGGTTGAAAACGCGGGATACACCTAAATCAGCCAGAGTCGGCGCAAAGTAACTAATTTTACAAGGATTAATAACAGAAGAAGATGCAAGAAGGAAAACGTCAGAAGCAGGTTGCAGCAGTACTGCAGGAAGAATTAAATAATATTTTTGTTCGCCTTGGATTGAATATGATGGATGGAGGAATGGTTTCTATTTCTAATGTAAAAGTAACTCCCGATCTTCTCGAAGCGAGAATTTACGTGAGCCTTTTCCAGGTTCCAAACTCGAAAGAAACGCTGAAAAAAATAGAAGGAAGAGCGTGGGAGGTTAAACGGGAATTAAGCGAAAGGGTAAAAAACCAGGTACGCAGAATACCAATTTTACAGTTTTACCATGATGATACACTTGATTATGTATTTAAGATGGAAGAAGTTTTTAAGCAAATAAAAACTGAAACTCCTGCCGACGAAAACAAGGAAGAACAATAATGTTAAATGTACTAGATGAGCCTTGTGCACTATTTGATGCACAGGGCTCATTTAGTACAAGTGAGTGACACAACGATGTTTAATTGTAAAACAAATGCTTGTCCCAAGCATTCTTTTTGTTTATAAACCAATTAGTTTCAAAACCGATACATGACTTTCTTATTTGCGTGGAGATACTTTAAAGCCAAAAAAAGCACCACGGCCATTAATATTATTTCGTGGATAAGCGTGCTAGCGATAGCGGTAGGATCAGCAGCCTTAATATTGGTACTGAGTGTCTTCAATGGATTTGAGGACCTGGTGAAAAGCCTTTATTCCGACTTTTATACAGATGTGAGAATTGTTTCGGCAAACGACAAATTCTTAACCCTTTCTCCGCAACAAATAGAACAGGTAAAAAAAACAAAAGGAATAAAAGGAATAACCCTGGTGGCTGAAGAGAAGGCTGTAATTGTAAACGGTGACTTTCAAAGCATTGTGTACCTAAAAGGAGTTGATGAAAATTATACAAATGTTAGTGGTTTAGCTAAACACATTACAAAGGGCAAATTTTACCTGGGTACATCGCAAGAACCTGCCCTCATACTAGGAGCAGGGATTGAAAATGCAGTAGGTGTAGAACCGGGCATGGAATTAATGCCTCTAACTGTATATCTTCCAAATAGAAAAGCAACCAGCTTTACTACCCTTGATGCTTTAAATAGTTACAACGCTAATGTTACCGGTAGCTTTACCCTACAGCAAGACTTTGATAATAAATATGCTATTACCAATATTGATTTTGTGAAGTATATGCTCGACCTGGGCGAATACGAGTACTCCTCGGTAGAAGTAGCGCTGCAAAAACCACTAGAAATGGATGAAATGAAAAGCACTTTGCAAAGAGTTTTAGGTAAAGATTTTTTGGTGCAAACAAGATTCCAGCAAAACCAAAGTCTTTATACTGCCATGCAAATTGAGAAATGGGTTATTTACGGCATCCTTTCCCTAATACTTGTGGTGGCTGCTTTTAATATGATTGGCGCCTTAACAATGCTCGTACTCGAGAAACAAAAAGATATTGCAGTTTTGCAGGCCATGGGTGCAAACCAGGCTTATATTCAGCGAATTTTTATAAATGAAGGGTTTGTATTGGCAGCAATGGGCGGATTAACCGGGATTGTTTTAGCAGCAGTAATTTGCTTTATCCAGCTAAAATTTAAATTAGTAAAATTGGCAGGCGGAAGTTTTATTATTGATTACTACCCTGTGAAAATGGTTTTCGGGGATTTCATCTTAGTAATTTCTACTATACTAATTATTGCTTTGCTAGCAGCCTGGATACCTTCAAGAAAAGCAAGCAGGCAGGAGTTTTCGTTAAAAAGCTAGGAAAAAGGTTGACATTTTCGGTTACTTTAACCTTCAGTTTCTTCTAAGTGCAGCCACTTTTTTTGGCTATTTTTTAAACGGGGTATTTCGCTGGTAATCCAGAATCTTAACTATCTCGTTTATAGAACAAATTTATATTTCAGGCATAGGCATCCTTTTTACAAAATGCTATGTCTAATCTTTATCACCCAAACACGCATATTTTGGTGGGGGAGATTAAAACTTGCGCATCAGTTGTATTAAATGGTAAAATGATATAATTTGCTATTCAATTAAAAGCTACATGAACATAATTCATATTAAAAACTTTGTATAAAAAGCTTTTATTTGCATTAAGCACTACCCCCCCAATGCAAGCACAATACCAAAAAAATAAATTTCATGGAAAGAATAATTATCGGAGGGATACTTGCTTTTTTACTCACCTATTTTGCGATTCCGGTAATAATCACGGTTGCTAACGAAAAGAAATTATACGACGTACCAGACGATAAACGAAAACTTCATCTAAAGCCGATACCCTCTTTAGGCGGTTTCGGCATGTTCATCGGCTTCATTCTTGCGCTACTCCTTACAATAAATTTTACAGCTGCACCCCAGTTCCAATATTATATTGCGAGTTTCATGATCATTTTCTTTATTGGAATTAAAGATGATATCCTTGCACTTTCTGTAGGAAAAAAATTTTTAGGACAAATAGCGGTGGCTTGTATTTTAATTTTCCAAGGGAACCTGCTTATTGCTGACATGCAAGGGTTTTTAGGCATTCATGCAATAGATTCAATCGCTAGTTACTTCCTTACTCTTTTTGCTATTGTCGTTATTATCAATTCGTTCAACCTGATTGATGGTGTTGACGGTCTTGCAGGAAGCGTAGGAATTATCACCTCAACTGTGTTTGCTACGTTTTTCTTTATTAACGGAAATATTCCCTACGCAGTTCTTGGATTTGGTTTTGCAGGTAGCCTTCTTGGGTTTCTCATTTACAACTTCCATCCCGCCAAAATTTTTATGGGCGATACTGGTTCGCTGCTTATTGGCTTAGTGAATAGCATACTTGTAATTAAATTTATAGAAACAGGTAGCACTGTTACCAATTATCCTATCACTGCTGCACCTGCTGTAGGTTTTGCAATAATATTGCTTCCTCTTATGGATACTTTACGGGTCTTTGCATTCAGAATTGCCAATAAAAGATCTCCTTTCAGTCCTGACCGAAACCATATTCATCACTTATTATTAGATAGGGGTTTCAACGCTCGTTCTGTAGTTTATGCTTGTGGATTAGCAACATCAGTGGCTATTGCTGCCGCCTTTTACATGCAGACCGTTATGGGTTGTACCTGGATAATTTTAACGCTGATGATTTCATTTTTTGCCTGGGTGTATGTACTTTACCTTAAAAAGTCAAGGTACAAATTGCGGGTTATTAAAGGTGAAATGGACAAAGTAGAACCTGTACAAACCAAGAGAGTTAAGCTTGTATCGTTCTTTAACGAGAAAGTTGCAGCAGTAAAAGAAGATTAATCTAAAATATTAATAGGCATAAAAAAAGGCTCACTTCGGCGAGCTTTTTTCGTGCCTATACTCCTCCTAAATCTTAAATTCTTCCCCTTTTTTGAAATTCGCTCCGAGTTATCTTTACTTTTAGAAACAAATAAACGAGAAACATGATTAGGATTTGGCTTATAGTATTATTATTCCCCTTCTCAACGACTGCGCAAAACAAAAAAATAACTTTAGAAGATGTGTACCAATTAGGAACGTTCAGGGCTGAGAATGTACCAGGCTTTAGAAGCATGAGCGATGGAAGATTTTATACCGAAACTTCAAATAATGCACTTATCAAGAAGAACTTTTTAACTGGCGAAACTGTAGATACGATAGCACGTTCGATTGATGCAAAAGATAGGCGCGGAAAGCAGTTGAACTTTACGGATATTGAATGGAATGACACAGAAACAAAACTATTGATAGCACAGGAAAGGGAAAGCATTTATCGCCATAGTAGCAAAGCAATGGTTTATGCTTACGATCTTAAAACTAAAAACGCTATTAAGATTGATGATGAAAAAGTACTACATGCCACCTATTCACCAGATGCTACTAAGGTTGCATTTGTAAAAAACAACAACTTATATTACAAAGACCTCCTCACCAATAAAACCACCCAGGTTACAAAAGACGGGGAGTGGAATAAGATTATCAATGGAAATGCTGACTGGGTGTATGAAGAAGAATTTTCTTTTACCAAAGCATTCCAATGGAGTCCTAACGGAACCAACCTCGCTTATTATAAGTTTGACGAAAGCAAGGTTCCGCAATACAGTATGACCTTGTTTAACGGCCTGTACCCCACACAATACAATTATAAATACCCAAAAGCGGGAGAACCAAATTCTATCATTGAAATCCACACTTATAATCTTGCAACTGCTAAAGATGTGAAGGTTGACATCGGCACAGAAAAAGACATTTACATTCCCCGCATTAAATGGACCACGAAAGACAACCAACTTGCCGTTGCATGGATGAACAGGCTGCAAAATCATTTAAAGTGGTTAATCGCTGACGCAACTACCGGTACCACAAAGACTTTATACGAAGAAAAGAACAAGTATTACGTCGATATTACCGACGACTTCTCCTTTTTAAAAGACGGTAACCATTTTATAACCAGCAGCGAAAAAGACGGTCACAACCACATCTACTTATACCAGATTGATGGAAAGCTTAAAGCACAAATTACAAGTGGCAATTATGATATAGACCATATTACTGGTGTTGATGAAAAAAATAAAACTGTTTATTATACAGCAGCCTATTACTCGCCTTTAGATCGCCAGCTATTTGCAGCTAACTATTCAGCAAAAAAAATTACTCCTACACAAATTACCCAGGGAAGGGGAACCCACAGGATTGACATGAACAGCGATTTCACTTACTATGTTGACAATTACTCGACTATAAATCAGCCTGCTGTTATCTCCATCTTTAATACCAGGGGGAAGCTGGTTAAAACCCTAAAAGACAATGCAGCATTAAAGAATAAATTAACGCAGTTCTCAATAGCAGCAACTGAATTTATACGGGTGCCTAATACCAAAGGCGACACCTTAAATGGTTGGATGCTTAAGCCAGCTAGTTTCGAGAACAGTAAAAAGTATCCGGTGCTTTTTTGCAACTATGGCGGCCCGGGGAGCCAGCAAGTGGCAGACCGTTGGGGAGCTACAAGCATGTGGCACCAGTACCTAGCACAAAACGGGTACATAATTGTTAGCATCGATAATACGGGTACAGGTTTTAGAGGCGAAGAGTTTAAAAAGAAAACCTATTTGCAACTCGGCAAACTTGAAATTGAGGACCAGGTAGACGCCGCGAAATATTTGGGAACACTTCCTTTTGTCGACAAGAACAGGATAGGCCACTGGGGTTGGAGTTACGGTGGCTTTATGAGCAGCCTTGCGATTACTAAAGGCGCCGATGTTTTTAAAGCCGCTGTCGCGGTAGCACCAGTAACCAACTGGAGGTTTTACGACAACATTTACACCGAGCGCTTTATGCGTACTCCTCAGGAAAACCCGCAGGGATACGACGAAAATTCGCCCTTAAATTTTACTGATAAGATAAAAGGAAAGTATTTAATCATCCATGGAACCGCTGATGATAATGTGCATTTTCAAAACTCGGTGACGATGATTGATAAGATGATCCAAAAGAATATTGACTTTGAAAGTGCTTATTATCCCAACAAAAATCACAGCATCTCGGGTGGAAATACAACTTTTCATATTTACAGGAAGATGACGGATTTTATATTGAAGAACCTGTAAATAATACATACAAACTAAACGCAAAGAGGCAACCAAAAATGGCTGCCTCTTTATATATAAAACACAAAAACATGCATCTGACTTGCGCTACTTCTTAATAGTTTCTTTTAAATACCAGCAGTAGTTTTTATAGCGTCAGCGTTGCGTCGCAATCACTTCATCTGTATAGCTGGTGGGCGGCCTTAGTTTCCTTTTTTGCAAAGCACCTTAAGTGTTATGAGGTAAACATGTAACCTATACCTTACGAAATGCACTATCGTTATATTCTTATCTTATCCTCAGCCTCACTTACAATTGTATAATTATCTTTCTTAAAATACTTCCGGTATTTATCGCTTATTTCCTTTGGCTGCTGCTTGTCGTTTAAGTATAAGTCGCCATCTTTTATTTCAATCCGGTAGCCTTTTTTTCTATCTATTAGCCCATCCTTTTGAAGCTCGTTGGTAAATTCACGCAGTTGACCTAACTCTACTTTTGCCTTTTCCATACTTTTTCTTGCTTCCTGCATACCCTCTCGTGCTTGTTCAATCGCTTCTTCTACATGCTCTTTAATTTTCCCGTCGTTCAACTTTATATTCAATTTTTCTTTCTCCAGCTGCTGTTTTACTTTTTCCAACTCTTCTTTCACCTTTACCATTTCTACCTTCTTAACCTTTTCTATCGACTGTGATACTTCTTTTTCCACCTTGTCCCAATCTACCTTTTTCATCGCTACATCTATTTCCCGGCCTATTTTGTCAAAATCTACTTTCGATAAAGAGGCATCAATGTCCTTCTGCATTTTTGAGAAGTCCATCTTTTTCATTTGTTCCTCAAGCTTCGTCATTTGCACTTCGAGGTTCCGCATGGCTTGCTCTATTTTATCATTCAGTTCTCCGTCCTCAATTCTATTACGTTTCCTGGGTGGAGTGGTATCATTGTATCCTTCGCTTTTGGGGCGAAAGTAGTTTTTCTCTTCCGCAGGGTTTTTTTGGCTGAATGCGGAAAAGGCAATTGTAGTGGCGGTAAAAGCTAATACCAGTACTAACCTGGTGGCGACTTGATGTTTCATAAAACAGGTGGTTTTTGTTTTAGTAGTTTTGTTACGAATGATTTCGTATTAAATGTACGATTGACTTCGTAGAACAGAAAATAAAAAAAGGATTTTAGAAAAATTTAACAGAAAAGGGACACAGCACCGCAAGTGAATATATAGTTGCAAGGACTGGAACCTGAAGTAGAGAGGAATGAAATACCGAGGAAGCCGAATAGAATTATACAAAGTACAAGAGTGCGATGCAACGATGCTTAATTGGTGTTCATACTGCCGGGTCCAAAATAAAATACTCCATTGGTAATTATTGCTTTTATAAACTGGTTTAATATTGCGACTTTTGAAGCAAAGTATTTTTATAAATGAACGTTGAAGCCCAAACAGAAACAGCGCTGGATTTTCTACAGGAATTTGCAGCAATTGTAGGTGATAAATATGTTTTTACTGATGAAGAAAGTCGCCAAAACTATGGCCACGACGAGACGGAGCATTTGCTGTATTTACCCACGGTAGTAATTAAACCGAGGACGGCGGAAGAGATTAGTGCAATTATGAAAATTTGTAACGCTAACCTCATACCTGTGACACCAAGAGGCGCCGGTACGGGCTTGAGCGGTGGAGCTTTGCCAAATTTTGCTGGCGTGCTTATATCGATGGAGAGA
>JAQBNN010000042.1 GCA_028288505.1 Segetibacter sp.
AAAAACGATCTAATTGTAGTAGGGTTTCCCGCAAACAATTTTGGCGGACAGGAGCCTGGAACGAACCAGGAGATCGAAGAGTTTTGCAAAGTACGATTTGGGGTTACTTTCCCGTTAGCCCAGAAGGTTGAAGTTGTTGGCGAGCAAACGCATCCTTTATTTCAGTGGCTTACAAGCAAAGAAAAAAATGGCGTAATGGATGCTACTATCAAATGGAACTTCACCAAGTTTCTAATTGACGAGGACGGAAAACTGGTTCAATCGTTTTCAAGTAAGGTTACACCGCAAAGTGAAGAACTAACTAAGTACCTTGTAAAGAAATAAATGATGAAGCGGCTTAAAGGCCGCTTTTCTTTTTACACGCAGTTGTTTCACTTGTTTTTTTATTGACCGAGCCATTGTCCTTCGTAGCGTCATCGTTGCGTCGCACACTTGTACTTTAGTCGCTCCAGCAACGAGTATTACGCGGTGCTCGCCTTGAATCAAATAGACGAGGAGGCTAGATTCAAACACTGCTTTGGTCCTGCTCTATTTTTCAGTAAAGAAAAAAATGTACAAGTGTGCGACGCAACGGCTGCTTAATAGTAGTAATAGAGTCTGGTCCAAAAATATTCAGCTATTATAGAAAGAGATCAGTATATAATTTGCCGCCCGGCGTTATTGCATACTCGTCAAAGTTCGCGATGCCTTCTGAAATAAGCACATCTTCATCAATAAAAGTATTGCCGGTACATTCTGTTGACGGCTTGCTTAAAATATAGTAAGCAGCATCGGCAATAATTTCTGGTTTACGACTCATCTTCATAAGCATTTCGCCGCCTAATAGGTTTTGCACTGCAGCAGTGGCTATTGTTGTTTTTGGCCACAAGGCATTCGCGGCAATCTTGTACTTCTTTAATTCTCCGGCAAGCCCGATCGCGATCATCGTCATGTTGTATTTGCTCATGGTATAAGCTACATGCGGGCCAAACCATTTGGGATCCATATTAATTGGAGGAGACAAAGTAAGTATGTGTGCGTTAGCTGATTGTTTAAGGTAAGGGATGCACGCTTTGCTCATGAAAAAAGTACCACGTACATTAATGTCGTGCATCAGGTCGAAACGTTTAGGTTCTGTTTGCTCGGTAGGCGTTAATGAGATTGCAGATGCATTGTTAATGAGGATATCAATGCCTCCAAAAGTATCAACTGTTTTTTTTACTGCCTGTTCAATTTGCTCCTCGTTGCGAATATCAAGTTGAATTGGTAAAGCTTTACCTCCTGCAGCTTCAACTTCTTCTGCAGCAGAATATATGGTTCCGCCAAGTTTAGGATTTTCTTCAACACTCTTAGCAGCAACAACAATATTAGCTCCTTCTTTGGCTAAGCGTAAGGCTATTGCTTTTCCAATTCCGCGGCTTGCACCTGTAATAAAAACCGTCTTGTTTTTTAATGACATGGCATTTGTTTTGGTCGTGTAAATTAACGGATAACAGCAATTCTAGTTTAATTGTTTTAAGTAAATTACAGTATGGAAACAATGGTACGACCACCGAGAACAGGAATGGAGGCGTTTGAACTGATGCCCGAGGGAACATTATGTCAATTAATAAACGATACTTTAGTTATGTCACCCGCCTCCACCCCAAACCACCAAAGAGTATTAAGTTTAATTTATAGCCGCATCTTAAATGAGGTCGAAGCAAAGAATTTAGGAACCGTTTTGTTTTCTCCTTTAGATGTATACATTAATGATAAGAATGTTTTTCAGCCAGATTTAGCGTTTATAGCTACCGAACGAGAAGCTATAATCAATTGGGATAAAGGAGTAATGGGAGCACCTGACCTGGTAATAGAAATCCTTTCGAAAGGAAACAAGAAATATGATTTGAACGAAAAGAAACAAACCTATGAACAGAGCGGCGTAAAAGAATATTGGGTTGTTGATCCTAAAACAAAATGGTGCGAAGGATTTGTTTTACAAAACAACCAGTTCGTTTCTCTTGGCGAGAGTACTGGTGTTTTACATATAAAAATGTTCAACCTGGAAATCGCGTTCTAACTATAGTAATTGCTGCGCGTACTCTTCTTCCTTAAATCTTATCAAATATTTTCCATTCGCCTCAACTATTGGTCTCTTAATAAGGCTTGTATTATTCATCATCACTTCAATTGCTGAAGCTTCATCTACAACTTTATTTTTCTCGTCATCAGTCAATCCTTTCCATGTAGTTCCCGCTTTGTTTATTAAGTTCTCCCATCCAAAAAGCTTACACCATTCCTTCAGCTTCTTCTTTGTGATTCCCTTCTTTTTATAATCATGAAACTCAAACGTAATGTTGTTGGTCTTCATCCAATCCATTGCTTTTTTAACCGAGCCGCAATTAGGGATGCCATATATAATCATCTTATCCATTTATAAATTCCAGAACAATGGCCTCTGTTTCTGCACAGGCTTTCTCCAGGTTATCATTTACAATTACTTTATTAAACGAATGCCTGAAAGATAATTCGTAAGCAGCCTTATTCACCCTTGTATTAATATTTTCTGGTGTTTCAAGTCCGCGGCTTTCGAGTCTTTTGCGCAATTCATCTACCGATGGAGGTTGTATAAAAAGTGACAAGGAGCTATCAGGAAATTGTTGTTGCACATGAATGGCGCCCTTCACATCAATATCAAGCATTGGTACTTTCCCTTCATGCCAAATTCTCTCAAGTTCGCTTCTTAGTGTGCCGTAGTACTTCCCTTCATACACCATTTCCCATTCAATAAACTCGTTCTCCTGTATCTTATGTTGAAAGTCCTCTACGCTCATAAAGTAGTAATCCACTCCATCTTGTTCGCGTCCTCTTGCTTGCCTTGTTGAAGCAGACACAGAGAACTGCAGTTGAGGATACTTACCAAGTAAATAGCGTGTAATGCTTGTTTTACCGGCCCCTGAAGGCGCTGTTATAATAATGATTTTGCCACTCATAGTTATAAATGAAGTGCAAAGAAAGGAACTTACTAATGTAACTCCCCAATAGAATTTGGTTTTTTATGAATTATGGATCCAGCTGGTTGCTACTATTAAACATCGTTGCGTCGCATTCCGTTCATCAGTTGTGCTACTATTAAACTTTGTGTGCATTTGTAAAGTAGCTTTGTTAGCAGATAAAGCAATAATGGGTAAGAAGAAAGAGAAAGTAATAACAGGTTTTCACCTGCTCGCAGATGCATTAAAAGAATTGAAACAGAATGACCCATTAAGGCTTGCTGGGGCAACAGCATTCTTTACCACGTTTGCCTTACCCCCCATTCTAATTATCCTCATACAAATATTAGGACTGGTTTTTCAAATAGAAGATTTAAGAGACCGGTTTTTTATACGGCTCGCAGAAATATTAGGTGCCGACAGTGCATTCCAGATAAAATCAACCTTTGCCGGCTTCAAATCCCTGGCGATAAACTGGTATTTCGCCATTGGAGGCTTTATATTTTTGATGTTTGTTGCTACTACTTTATTTAAAGTGATAAAAGACTCCCTCAACCAGATTTGGGACATAAAACTTACCAGCAAGAAAGCGCTTAAGAAGCTTGAAAAAAGAGGCGTTTCAATAGTTGTTATTCTTATTGCGGGTTTGCTTTTTCTTGGCGGTACGCTGGCAGAGAGCCTTCAAGCAATTATTTGGGACCATTTAGACAGGGTTTCACCAGGCACCGTTTCTTTCATAAGTATTATATTAAATCAACTTATTTCTGTACTTATAGTTACCACCTGGTTTACTATTTTATTCAAGCTGTTACCCGATGCAAAACCTTCCTGGAAGGTGGTGTTTGTTGGAGGTTTATTTACCGGCTTGTTGTTTACAATAGGAAAAACAATCATTCGCTCAATGCTGTTGATGGGAGATATTAAATCCGTTTTTGGAGCATCAAGCTCCATTGTATTATTGCTGCTGTTTCTTTTCTATTCTTCATTTATACTTTACTACGGTGCTTGCTTCACCAAAGTGTATGCAGAACATATTCACGAAGGAATTCCTCCTGCTGAGCATTCTACAAAATATGAAATGACTGTAAAGGCTGAAGATTAGAAGGTTGTCTTGACGCCGAGTATCCTCTAACAACTAAGCCAGTTACAACTTCCGTAGTACGATTGCCAAAGAAGCCTTAAGCCTAAACAAAGATTTGCTGTTGAACTGAGCGTAGCAACGGTGATGCTATAAAAAACAAATGCCCGTAACCAAATACGAATAGAAATTAAAAAGGTGAGCCTTTCGGTTCACCTTTAAATATTATTTGCCGTTTCCATTACCGTTCGGTTCTATCCTCTCGATATCAGCGCCTAAAGCTCTAAGCCTGGTGTCAATATTTTGGTAGCCCCTGTCTATCTGTTCAATGTTTTGGATGATGCTTTTGCCCTCAGCACTTAATGCGGCAATCAACAAAGCTACACCAGCACGAATATCAGGACTACTCATGGTAATGCCACGAAGATGGTGCTTACGGCCAAGACCAATTACAGTGGCACGATGCGGATCGCACAGAATAATTTGAGCGCCCATGTCCATGAGTTTATCAACAAAAAACAAGCGGCTTTCAAACATTTTTTGGTGTATCAATACGCTGCCGTGGGCTTGTGTGGCAACAACTAAAACAATGCTTAAAAGATCGGGTGTAAAGCCAGGCCACGGATGGTCGTAAATGGTAAGAACAGAGCCATCCAGGAAAGTCTGTATTTCGTAGCTTTCTTGTGCAGGAATAAAAATATCATCGCCTCTAAACTCCATTTGGATACCCAACTGCTTAAACTTGTCAGGAATAACACCAAGGTGTTGGATGCCTGCATTTTTAATAGTGATCTCGCTTTGGGTCATGGCGGCGAGGCCTATAAAGCTGCCGATCTCAATCATATCAGGCAACATGGTATGTTCTGTTGCGCCGAGGTAGTTTACGCCGTCAATCACCAGCATGTTACTGCCAATGCCACTTATTTTAGCCCCCATCCTCACCAGCATTTTGCAAAGCTGTTGTAGGTAAGGTTCGCAGGCTGCATTATATATAGTAGTAGTTCCTTCAGCCATTACAGCCGCCATTACTATGTTTGCTGTACCTGTTACTGAAGGTTCGTCAAGTAGTATAAATGCTCCTTTAAGTTGCGGAGATACAAGCTGGTACTTTTGTTGGGCGTCATCAAACTCGAAACGTGCACCCAATTTTTCAAAACCGATAATATGTGTGTCCAACCTGCGTCGGCCAATTTTATCGCCACCTGGTTTTGGTATGTATGCTTTTTTAAAGCGGCTCAACATCGGTCCTGCAAACATTACCGAACCGCGCAGCTTGCCACTTTTCTTTTTGTAAGCCTGAGAACCGAGGTAATCCACATCAACATCGTCAGCCTGGAAAGTACAGGTTGCTCTATCAATGCGATCAACTTTTACGTTCATCTCCTGCAATAATTCAATAAGCAGGTTTACATCTATAATATCGGGTATGTTAGAGATTGTAACTTTTTCCGGAGTAAGTAAAACTGCAGAAATTATTTGAAGGGCCTCGTTTTTGGCGCCTTGCGGGGTAATTGATCCTTTTAAAATGTTACCGCCATTAACAACAAATCTACTCACTTAGTAACGCTTTTTATTGCCCCCAAACTTGTTATTACGATTGTCACGTCCTTGTCCGCCGCCTGACCCGCCATTGTTGTTGCGGTTATTATTGTTTGGACGGCTTGGGGTTGTAGGCATGTCTCCGCGGTTGCGTGCAAATTGTCCATTAACTCCGCCGCCGGCTGCATTGTTATTGCGTTTAAAGCGACTATCGTTAAAGTTGCGGGTATCACGACCTTCTACTGCAGGGCGATAATGTTTTACATAAGGCGTACTGTCAAACTCAAGTTGACCAGCAGTAATAATGTTTAATTCTGAACGAATACCATCATCGTGCACCAGTTCTTTATGCCAGTTACTGTAAGCAAGCTTCATGTAATAAGCAATGGCATGTGCAAAGCCACTTCTCTTTTCTGGATTGTCTTCAGCTAAAGCTTTATTAATTACCAGTTCAAGGTTCTTGCCTAAGTGAGAATATTTTGGATAACGCTTAGGGTAAGGAAGTGGGTCAGGCTTTTGCTTATAAGTTTCTTTTGTTGGTATCGGGTAAGGGCTGTCTACCTGTAACTTAAAATCGCTTATAAAAAATAGATGATCCCAAAGCATATGTCTGAAATCCTCCACGTTTTTAAGGTGAGGATTTAAAGTTCCCATCAGTTCAATCACGGTAAGCGCCTGTTGTTGGCGCCTGTCTTTGTCTTCAATTGTAAGCACGTGGTCCACCATCTTCTGAATATGTCTGCCATATTCTTTCATTGTAAGGTGGTTGCGCTCGGTATTATATTCCATAAAAGTGTTAAAAAGCAAATGTAATAAAGCTTTCGCTATGTAAATTAATATTATGAAAGTGCAAACAGTGCAGTTATTACCCTAGTAAAGAGACGTTCTAATCACCTATAATGTAACACTTGCTGCTATTTTCCTGCCAATGTTCTTTTGCTCACGGAGTTTTTTGTGACCAGCTTTTTGAATAAGTATTAAGCATCGTTGTGTCACTCACTTGTACCGCATATTCTAACTCAGCAACTGCAGTTATTTTACTGTTCCTGTTTTCCTATAAGTTCAGCGAGACTGATGTTTTGCCGAATAATGAAAAGATGTACAAGAGTGCGACGCAAGTAAAGTAATATAGTAGCTATGCGGCTCGGCTCCAAAAACTTGTTCTCTTTTCATCTCTTTAATTTAAGGAACGAAACATGTGCCGCTGAAAAAATCAAAAACCGGCAATTCAAACTATTAATTAGTTTTATTCTTTAACGACCATACATGAAAAAAATTTTATTGATCGCCTTAAGCGCTGCAACTTTCTCAGGCTGCTTTCTTAGCAACTCAAACGTTAGCAAAGAAGACAACAAAGAACTCGCCACCTTATTCAACAATTACTACGAAGACAGGATGAAACTTTTTCCATTGGAAGCAACAACCAATGGCGATAACAGGTATAACGACAGGTTACCCATTGAATTTACCAACAGCTACAGGGACACTCTAAAAACTTTCTACAGTAATTACCTCACCTACATTTCTAAATACGATCGTGAAGCTCTAAGTGCAAACGACCAAATTAGCTTCGACATTTTTAAAAGAGAAATGCAAATGAGCATTGAGGGGTTGAGCTTTAATGATAACTACATCCCGTTCCAACAATTTTGGGGGTTGCCATTAACAATGGGACAGTTGGGTTCGGGTGATGGCAACCAACCGTTTAAAACCGTGAAAGACTACGAGAACTGGTTAGCTCGAGCAGGTAGGTTTGCAGCATGGAGCGATAGTGCGATCGTATACTTTAGAAAGGGTATGGAAACAAAAGCCGTGTTACCAAAATCACTGGTAGAAAAAATGATCCCTCAAATGCAGGCGATGGTTACTGATGATCCTACTAAAAGTTTGTTTTATCAACCAATGTCTAAGTTTCCTGCTGGTTTTGCGGAGGCCGATAAAAACAGGTTAACAGAATCATACAAAAGTTTAATTAGTCAACAATTGGTTCCTTCTTATAAAAAGCTTGGTGCTTTTCTTCAGACCGAATACCTGCCTGTCGCAAGAACTACGAGCGGCATTAATGCTTTGCCCAATGGCGACAAGTATTACAATTTTCTAAGTCGCTTTTGGACCACAACTACAAAAACGCCCGATGAAATCTACAACACTGGTTTGCGTGAAGTGAAGCGAATAAGGGGAGAAATGGAGAAAACGAAAAACCAGGTTGGTTTTAATGGAGACCTGAACGCTTTCTTCGAATTCATGAAGACCGACAAGCAGTTTATGCCCTTTAAAACACCTGAAGATGTGTTGGCTGCATTTAGAGCCATACAATCGAAAATTGATCCGCACCTGGACAGTATGTTTGGAAGAAGACCAAAAACACCTTTCGAGGTTAGGCAAACAGAAGCTTTCCGTGCTGCAAGCGCAAGTGCAGAATACAACCAGGGAAGCCCGGATGGCAGTCGTCCCGGTATTTTTTATGTGCCTATTTTAGATGCAACCACTTACAATACAACCAGCGGTTTCGAAAGTTTGTTTTTGCATGAAGCGATACCAGGGCATCACTACCAAATATCGTTGCAGCAAGAGAATGAAGGTTTGCCAAAGTTCAGGCGGTTTGCGTGGTATGGCGCTTACGGCGAGGGCTGGGCCTTGTATTGCGAAAGTTTGGGAAAGGAGTTAGGATTATATACCGATCCATACCAGTACATGGGTGCTTTGGGAGATGAAATTCATCGCGCAATCAGGCTTGTTGTAGATGTGGCAATACATACAAAAGGTTGGACAAGAGAGCAAGCGATAAAATACATGATGGAAAACGAAGCGATTAGTGAACAAGGCGCTACAGCTGAAATTGAGCGTTATATGGCAATACCTGCGCAGGCATTAAGCTATAAAATTGGGGCTTTAAAAATTCGTGAACTGCGAGATAAGTACCAACAACAACTGGGTGATAAGTTTAAGCTTTCCGCTTTTCACGACGAGTTTTTAAAAGATGGTGTGATGCCTTTGGAGATAGTAGAGAATAAGATGAATGCATGGGCGGAGAAGAAGAAATAAAGGGTTTAAGATTTTCTTATACAAAAGAAGGTGCTGCTTGAAAGGCGGCACTTTCTTTTTGTAGCAGATTTGATTTAAGTAGCAATCAGAAATCAAGTGATTGGAAATTAACACCGCGTACATTTGCAAGCAATGAGAATTGCGGTTAATACAAGGTTTTTAGCAAACGAAAAGTGGGACGGATATTTAGCTTTTATCAATGAAGTTTTTATTAGGTTGGCAAAAAACCATCCGGAACATGAATTTTTATTTCTTGCAGACAACAGCTTTGATTCGTCCATCTCATTACCAAAGAATGTAGAAGTAATTGTTGCCAGCGCCCCGCTTAAAAATTTGCTGACATTCAAGTGGTGGTTAGATATAAAACTTCGATTTGTTCTTAAAAAGCACAAAGTAGACCTGCTTGTAAATACAAGCGGCTTTTGTAGTCTTACCACTGCCGTTCCGCAACTTTTGATAGTGCCGGATCTCACTTTCCTTTTACAACCAACCTTTGTTGCTAAGCTGCACCAGTTGTTTTTTAAAAGATATATGCCACTCTTTGTTGGAAAGGCAAAAGCTGTTGTAACAACATCACACTTTATTAAGAACAATGTTATTAGCCATTATAAGCTTGAAGAAAACAAGGTGACAAACATTGGGATTGCTGCTAAAGAAATTTTTAAACCTATCGAATGGCAGGAACGGGAAGAGTTGAAGGACAAATACGCAGAAGGCAACGAGTACTTTCTTTTTGAAGGAGGCAACGAGCCGCAGAAGAACGTGATGAACGTTCTAAAGGCGTTCTCGATCTTTAAGAAGTGGCAAAAGACGAACATGAAACTGTTGGTCACTGGTGATTTTTCAAGCAAGCATGACGACACTTTGGAAAAGCTAAAAACTTATAAATACAGGAGTGAAGTGAAGTTGACTGGGAAGTTGGAAGACGAAGCATTTTCAAAAGTGCTGGCTTCGTCTTATGCTTTAATAAGCCCTTCTGTATATGAAAGTTTTAGTATTGGCTTACTTGCAGCGATGCAAAGCGAGGTTCCAATCATTACTTCTAATAATAGTACATTGGAAGAAGTTGCAGGTGATGCAGCTTTATTTGTTGATCCACTTGATCCAAATGTAATAGCCGAGCAAATGAAGCGGATGTATAAAGATGAGAACCTGAGAAGTGAATTAATAAGAAAAGGTACAATAAGGGCAAGGGAATTTTCATTCGAAAAAACGGTAGACCTGTTGGGGGAAGCAATAACTAAAGCTGTATAATTTCAAGGAAGTTGCCTTAAATTTCTTTTCGTTGAATAATGAAAGAAATGTACAAGAGTGCGACGCAAGTAAAGCTTAATAGTAGCACGTTACCCTGGCTCAAAAAATTACCTACCTATTTTCTCTTATTCCGAATAAAAGCGAACCACTTACTTTTGCCGTTTCAGGTATGAAAATTGGATTTTGATTAAAGCGTTTTAAGTGATAATTAAATAATAACATAAATATGAATACTTCCACTATTACCATTGATGTAGAATTGGACCCCGAAAAAGTGCCGCAGCAAATTTTGTGGAACGCATCAGACAGTACCGTTGAAGCTGCCCAAAAAGCAAAGGCGATGATTATTTCATTTTGGGATGGCGCCGAAAAAACAGCGCTTCGCATTGACCTTTGGACCAAAGAAATGATGGTGGATGAAATGGCAGATTTCTACTACCAAACCATGATAACAATGGCAGATACTTTTAACAGGGCTACCCAACAAACGGAGCTTTGTAACGAGATGAAAGCTTTTGCCAAAGACTTTTATACCAAGTTTAGGGAGAGCCAGCTTGAGACGAACAAACTTGTTTAAAGAGAATAAAACCAAAACTAAATGAACCTGGAACAAAAAATTATGGCGGACATGAAAGACGCCATGAAAGCTAAAAACGAGGCTGCTTTACGAGGATTGAGAGCGGTGAAGGCTGCTATAATTCTTGCTAAAACAAGCGAAGGAAGCGGCGGAGAATTGAAAGCAGAAGATGAAACGAAGTTGCTGCAAAAGCTGGTTAAGCAACGCAAAGACAGTCTTGAAATTTATAAGCAACAAAATCGTGAAGACCTCGCGGTGAAGGAAGAAGAAGAGATAAGCGTTATCGAAAAGTTTCTGCCACAGCAAATGTCGGCCGATGAATTAAAGGCAGAGCTGCAAACTATTATTGCTGAAACTGGTGCATCAGGCCCCGGCGATATGGGTAAAGTGATGGGTGCTGCCACTAAAAAATTGGCAGGAAGAGCAGATGGAAAAGCTATTTCAGCAACTGTAAAAGAATTACTAACTAAATAAGTGCTTCAATAATTCCGGTTGTTGCCTAATAACCGGAATTACTTTTATAGCCAATGTTTATAGATATTATTTTCCTTTTCATAATGGTGATGGCTGTATTTAAAGGGTACAGCCGGGGTCTTATTGTTGCCATTTTTTCATTCTTCGCTTTTATTATTGGCTTAGCCGCTGCCCTTAAATTGTCTGCTTCTGTAGCCGATTACCTGCGAACAAAAACCGACAGCGATAGTTATTGGCTGCCCATTCTTTCATTCTTCCTCGTTTTTATAGCAGTGCTGTTTATTGTAAAATGGGGTGCTGCGCTAATTAAAAAGGCGGTAAGTCTTGTGTTGCTTGGCTGGGTTGACGCTTTGGGTGGCATCATCCTCTACTCGTTGCTTTACCTTATGATCTATAGTGTTGTTCTTTTTTACGCAACCAAAATCGGCCTCGTTTCTATTGATACACAACAGGCATCTAAAACATATCCCTTCATAGCTGCCTTGGCGCCAACTGCTATAGACGGGCTGGGAAAGATCTTCCCGTTTTTTAGTGATATGTTTACGCAGCTAACAACTTTCTTTGATAAAGCAGGAAACAAAGGCCAGTAAGATTTGGTTACCAGCTTTTGTTTTTCATGGCGTCATCGTTGTGTCACTCACTTGTACTTGTATATTTTCATGCATCTTTACTATGTAATGTTAGTTACCAATGTAAAGTCACCAATAGGCAATCGAGATTAAAATAGAATCGTTTATTTTAGCACAGGCTTCAAATGGCATAGTCTTTTGTAAAGTTTGTTTGGCTTTAATTACGTTTATTTGTAGAAATTCGATTGTATTTCCATTCACCCCAACTGCTGATGAAGTACGAAATAAAACAACAGGATAAATTTAAATACATAGAAGTAGGCTCTGGAGAACCGCTGGTATTGTTGCATGGGTTATTTGGCGCACTCAGTAATTTTAAAGACCTGGTAGATCATTTTGCCACACAGTATACTGTGGTTGTACCACTGCTGCCACTCTTCGAGCTCGATATATTTCACACCACAGTAGGTGGGCTTGCTAAACACGTACATAAGTTTATTGAACTAAGGAACTATAACGGCATTCACTTATTAGGTAACTCTTTAGGCGGGCACGTCGCGCTAGTTCATATCCTAAAGCACCCCGAAAGAATAAAGACCCTTACCCTAACGGGAAGCTCAGGCCTTTTCGAAAACGGAATGGGCGACAGTTATCCTAAAAGAGGCGATAAAGAATACATACGCAAAAAAACACAACTTACTTTTTACGATCCTGCAATGGCTACTGACGAGTTGGTAAACGAAGTCTTCGAAATAACGAACAACAGGATTAAAGTAATTAAAATTATAGCGCTTGCAAAAAGCGCCATTCGCAACAACCTTGGTGAAGAGCTAAAACAAATAACGCAACCCACTTGCCTTATCTGGGGAAATAACGATACAATCACCCCGCCGTTTGTTGCCAAGGAGTTTAATAACCTTATCCCAAACAGTGAGCTTCACTTTATTGATAATTGTGGCCACGCACCTATGATGGAAGTGCCGCACGAATTTAACAAGATACTCTCAGAATTCCTTAAGAAGCAGCACCAGGCAGCTGCAACGTTGGCGTAGGTTTTGTTGTCTTTGAACTTATAAAAATAGAGAGGGGCATTAATGTTAGCCAACCAATTAATTACAAATCTTCCTACAGTTGAACCTGTCGATAAAGTCTCTCTAGCCCTGCAATTGATGGACGATTTTGATATTTTCCATCTTCCGGTAATTGATGACACCAATAAGTTTCTCGGCCTCGTAGTCAAAGAAGACCTCTTAGACACTAACGAAAGCGCGCCGATCAAAGCTCTACAGCATGAGTTTCTTGACAAAGCAGTTAAAACAAACGAACACTTTCTTTCTGCAATTAAATTGGCTTCAGAGTTTTCTTTGTCAATAATCCCCGTGGTTAGTGATGAGAAGGAATGGATAGGCGCTATTACTCTCCCCGACTTATTAAAAGCATCGTCAACATTTACAGGTGCAGAAGAACCAGGCGCCATCATTGTTCTCGAAATGGAGCGAAAGAGCTACTCCTTTGGAGAGATAAGCAGGTTGGTTGAAACTAACGATGCCCATATCACACAGTTTAACACCCAGACCGAAATTGAAACAGGGCTTTTAATCGTAACTTTTAAGGTTAGCAAAATGGAAGTAAGCGACATTATCGCCACTTTTCAGCGCTACGATTACACAATCAGGTATTTTATAGGTGAGGAGCATTACGAAAATGAACTCCGCCACAATTTCGAAAACCTGATGTCGTACCTTAAGGTATAGCAATAATCTACTATTTCTTCCGTTTAGACTTACTCCCCAAGTTTGTTAAATATACAAGCGGGAGTTTTTCAAGAAGTTCGTTTCAGTACATTCACAGCTTTAAAATAAGGATCGGAACCCTTGTAATGTTTAAACAGTTTAGAATACTATTTTTTATTGCCTGCCTTTTAATTGGTCTAACCTCTACTTGTTTTTGCCAGGTTAGTGATTCATTAGCCCCCATCCCTGTTCTACTCAGCGATACTTCTACAGCCTTAATTGTGATTGGCGATATTGACATTAAAGGCTATAAAAAAACCAAGGTTTACATTATAGAAAGAGAAATTCCCTTTAAACAAGGCGAATACATGCTTCGATCGGATTTGGCCAAAAAACTAATCCTTTGCAGGCAACAGTTAATCAACACCTCGTTGTATGTTGATGTAGAGGTAAAAGTGGACACAATTAAAAATGAAATTGCTTTTATATCTGTCACTGTAAAAGAACGCTGGTACTTATTCCCCGTTCCTTATTTCAAAATTGTAGATAGAAATTTCAATGTTTGGTGGGTTGAAAATAAACGCAGCCTTTCAAGGGTGAACTATGGTTTAAAGTTCATGCAAAACAACGTAAGTGGCAGAAATGATAACTTAAGTATCTGGCTAGTTACCGGGTACACCCGTGAAGCATCACTGCGGTACGAAAACCCTTTCCTCGACAAATCTTTAAAGCATGGTATGAACATAGGAATTTCATTCAACCAAAACCACGAAGTTGTTTACGCTACCGATTCCAATAAATTAAAGTTTCTAAACGATCCGAATAACTTTTTAATCAAGCGTTATAATTTTGATGCAGCCTATACTTACAGGCCAGCTATTAAAACCAGGCACATATTCAGGGTAAGCTATAGCGATATAACTGTTGCTGATACGGTGGTAGAAAAAAACCCGCAATTCTTTCCGCAAGACAAAAGCAGGATGAGGCTGCCAGAAATAGGATATACCATTCAATATTTTAATGTAGACTATAATCCATATCCGCTAAAAGGTTTCTCAGGTGAGGCTTCATTCTCTCAAAGGTTTGGTAAGAAAGCTAATATTACACAGGTAGGTGGCCGCGGTACATTTACCACCTCTGTAATTCCCAAAACAAAAACCTACCTGCAGTTACAGGCGGCGGCTCTTTTTCGGGTTCCTTTTAACCAGCCCTATTCATCAAGAGGCATTTTTGGCGGCAACGATATGTATATGCGAGGCCTTGAGTATTACGTAATTGATGGATCGTACGGCCTTTTGGGAAGGGCAACCGCCATACAACAACTGCTGAATACTACATTGCGCAATCCTATTGGTACCAAAACGCACGATAAAATTCCGCTAAGAGTTTACTTAAAAGCATACAGCGATCTCGGCTATGCCAGAAGCCCTTATACTTTAGACAATAGCATGTTGAATAATAAACTGCTGCGAACTTATGGAGCTGGTATTGACGTAGTTACCTTCTACGATCTTGTTATGAAAATCGAGTACAGCTTTAATCAATTGGGGCAGGGCGGTTTTTTCTTTCACACCAAAAGCGATTTTTAAATTTTTTCTTTGCAAGCCGGCATTTGTGGTAAAGGTTAAGCAGCCGTTGCGTCGCACTCTTGTACTTATCGCACGTGCTTCAACAGTAAGGCGGGTGTTTAACATGCGATTTAAAGCTCTGGTTTAAAATTTTAGTTTGGCTCAATAGAATACCCAACAGTACAAGTGAGTGACACAACGATGTTGATAGAAGTTACTCAGTTGGTACACAAAAAACACGTATTAATAGTATCCCTCCCTTTTTCCTACAGGATAGTGTTTACCGGCAAACCTTTAAAAGTTAAGCAAGGTGTTATTGAGCGCAGCGTAAGCATTGGTATATTCCGTTTCTTTGCGGTTGACGTTATAACACTAACACTAATATTATGTGGTATCAGCTAGGTAAATGGTTATTAAAGTTTAGGGTTGCGTTGTTAATAGGCCTTTTTATTGCTACAGCTATTATGGCTTTCTATGCAAGTAAAGTGCAATTGAGTTACGAGTTTACCCGAGCTATACCTACAGACAACCCGCGATACCAGGAGTACCAGGCTTTTAAAGCACGCTTTGGTGAAGATGGTAGCTTGCTGGTTGTTGGTGTTGAAACAGGCGCTTTTTTTCAATTGCCAACCTTTAATGCTTTAAGGCAATTACATGCCGACCTGAAAACCGTTAAAGGCGTTGAAGAAATTTTAAGCATACCCGAGGCGGTAACGCTGATAAAAAACGATTCTACTAACAAGCTTGTTCCATCAAAAATATTTCCCTCATCAATTACTGCGCAGTCTCAATTAGACTCGGCCAGGGCCGTTTTTGAAAATCTTCCCTTTTACCATGGTCTTCTTTATAAT
>JAQBNN010000049.1 GCA_028288505.1 Segetibacter sp.
ATATTATAAAAGATTTGTACGACCAGCAAGGTGCATGCGAACGAATAAAAAACTACCCTTTTCCCAGGCAATATGCTTTTTTCAGCGAGTTGTTTGTTTGGATCCTGGCAATCGTACTTCCTTTTGGCTTAATAGGAGAACTGGAAAAATTAGGAACTGCTTATGTCTGGCTTACCATCCCCTTAAGTGTTATAATATCATGGATTTTTAATGTAATGGAAATTGTAGGTGACAAGAGTGAAAACCCTTTTGAAAAAGGCGTTAACGATATACCGATGACGGCCATTTGCAGAACTATTGAAATTGACCTAAGAGAAATGTTAGGTGAAAAGGATATACCGGGCAGAATATCGCCGGTGAAGAATATAATAATGTAAGTAGGCACAAGACCTGGCATCAGCCTCTTCAGCCGGTAAATAATTAATAGCAATATTTGCTCCCTCTCTTGCGTATGCTATAGCCGCTGCACGGCCCATACCAGAATCTCCGCCAGTGATCAGGGCTTTCCTGCCTGTCAATCTCCCTGATCCTTTGTAGCTCTTTTCTCCATGATCCGGCACAGGTTGCATCTTACCTGCCAATCCAGGCCAGGGTTGAGATTGCCCTTTAAAAGGCGGTTTAGGATATTTGTTTTGTGGGTCCTGCAACTTATCGGGCAACTTGTTTTGGCCATTTGCAGACAAAATAGGCGCAACAACTGCAGCAGCTATACCTGCGCTTATTCCGCCAATCACTTGTCGCCGGCTCATTTTATTTTCTTCATCAACTGTCATAACACTTTTATAAGTGTTGCCCTTAATATAGTGCCACTACAAATGTTAGCGTATTAAATGTTTTTAAAGGTAATAGGTTCAACATGTGTGTAATCGGCATAACTATATTTGTAAATATTTACACCCAACAACATCGCTTCCTGCCTTTATACCCCCTAACTTATAAAACTCAACCAGGTCGTTTTGTATTTTCCTACCACGGGGCAATACCGGGTTCACTATTGGTTTTGTTTTGGCACTTAGCTATGGTGCTACTATTAAGCATCGTTGTGTCACTCACTTGTACTTGTATAGCTCTAGGCTGCAACATTAACTGCAAGGCTAGGTACAAGACTCCTAAACAATCCACACCATGTTTGTAATGTTAAAGAACACCGGCTGCAATGTAAAATGTATGCTGCTGTAAAGCCTATAGTTCCAAATAACAGTATAAAGAACAGTAAACCTTTTTTTCTAAGTACAGGCTGCATTATCATTTGCCTCCTTAGTTACCCCGCCCTACGCCCCAGCAGACTTTAAATTAATTGATAATCTTTAATTATTTCCCTGCCACTTAAATAATTACCTCATATTCATTCGTTTCCAGCTGTCGGCCTTGTAGCGTTTAAAACAGGGGTCTCACAAGGTTATCCTTCCCCTGCTGTCAGGCACGATTATTAATTATACTGCAGCACAATTGCTCACCTGTTAAAAAAAGCTGGCTTAACTTGCTGCCCCGCTACAAATAAAACGAAAACCAACTTTTAAAACAGAACAAGTACCGAACTTAAACATTATGGCTTCAGGATTTTTTGCTTTGTTAGATGATATTGGCGCATTAGTAAAAGCAAGCGCCGCCAGTTTAGACGATGTGCCTTCACAAGTGGCCAAAACTACCGGCAAAGTTTCGGGGATTGTGATTGACGATACCGCTGTTACACCAAAGTATGTCGTCGGCCTAAATCCATCACGTGAGCTTTCCATTATATACCAGATCGCCAAAAAATCCCTGTTCAACAAACTGCTTATACTAAGTCCGGCAGCCTTGTTGCTTGGGTACTTTGCCCCGTGGGCTATTACACCTATTTTAATGCTAGGTGGTGTATACCTTTGTTTTGAAGGTTACGAAAAAGTGCATTCTATGTTTAGCAGGCACAACCATGTTGAAACTGAAGATGTGGAGGTGAAAATAATTACACCTGAACAACTGGAAAAGGAACGGGTTACGGGAGCAGTTCGAACAGATATTATTTTGTCTGCAGAAATCATGGCCATTACTTATAGCCAGGTAGTAAGCCAGCCAATTATAAACCAGGTTATGGTAATGTTGGCCGTAGCTGTTTTTATTACAGTGGCAGTATATGGGTTTGTAGGCCTGATTGTTAAAGCAGACGATATAGGAGTACATTTGGCCCAGGAAAAATACAATGCTGCTACCCGAAAATTAGGCCGTGGTATTGTTAAGTTTATGCCACACTTTCTTACACTACTTGGCTATGTAGGTACTGCAGCCATGCTTTGGGTAGGTGCCGAAATCATTGCTCACGGCATTCCCTTTACCACCCATTTACTCCACGATCTTGCACATGCCTTACACAACTTTCCTGCATTAGCCTGGTTTGCTCAAGCCCTTGCTTGCGCCATTGGTGGTATTATAGTAGGTTTTGTTGTTCAACAAATTGTGCTGCTTGTGAAGAAGGTCTTCAGCAACAAAAATAAGAGGTAAACATATACACCCCTTTTACCTGCACTTTGGCAATAGTGCTACTATATACCCTAAGGATGTTGTAGCCTGTTATCTATTGACCATTTGCCACCACCGTTAATAATTAGAAAAATACTTCCTAATAACATAGCCCAATCTGTTCTGCTGCCATGCATCATTTCCCAAAAGCCATCCTTTGCCAATACTTCAGCTTTAGTTGTTACTATGGCAACAAGCATTATGGTTAGGAGAGGAATAGCAGCAAGTCGTGTTAGTAACCCCAAAAGCACAAGAAGACCACAAACTGTTTCAAATGAACCTACAAAAGGACCAAAAAAATCAGGATTAGGGATGCCTATTTTTGCAAATCTGCCCGAACCTAACTGATCGGCAAACAAAAATTTCTGAATACCTTCTGATAGAAACACTGCACCTACCATTAGCCTGATTAAAACCGTGGTACTTTGATTACCTGTATTAATTATTCTGCCTAACATTATTTTTTTTAAGGTGGTGAAAGTAATTTTTTAACCTAAATATTCAACATGTATCTATATATAATACATTGTATCTTTTACCAGGCTTCTTTAAAAGTGTAATGAATAAAAGCATTTTCCATTGGCCATCTCCCCAATAAAAACAGCTTCCATCAGAAACTCATTTTACTATACAAAACAACCTTATAGTATACTTGTTATAAAATTACTTCTCTACCAGTTGAAGACATAGAACTTTTTACAGGGTGGCTAACTGTTTTATTTTGGTGAATTATGCGCTACTGCCTTCATGTAACCATGGTTAACCCCGGTTGCTACAGCACCTGTTAAAATGTTTGCTGCTTCATCTCTCTCCCTCTCTGTTTTTGGCCCCGTTAATACCTTACTTTTAAAAATCGTTGTTTACACCCATTGTACTAGTATAGTTTTATTTTCCACTACAACTGCAAGGATACCCGTTATTGCCATCAATACGTTTTCAATAATAGAAAAAAGCCACCAGGTGCAGCAGGAAGTAATAACGGCAGCTCATTACCGCATTCATTAAGTAATCTTTCACTTCCTAATGTTGTTGCAAATGATATCTTGCAGCAAATTAAAAGAATGAAAAAGCTGGCAATAAAAAAGTTCTTTATCCTATTTGTTGTGTTGGGTTTTAGCAAGCTTTGCCTAGCTCAAAACCCTTTTAACTTGACAGAAAAGCAAATCTTTAAACCAGCTGAATTAGCCAATGCAATAACAACAAAGAAAGAGGTACCTCTAATCATTAGTGTTGGACCCGGTACTACTATACCAAACTCAGTTAATGTAGGAATGGTGAATACTAAAGAAGGATTAGACAAACTAAAAACACAACTTACCAATATTTCTAAGCACAAGAAGATTGTTGTTTATTGCGGCTGTTGCCCATACGAACATTGCCCTAATGTTCGACCAGCTATCAATGCTTTAAAAGAATTAAAATTTACCAATTACTATCTTCTTGATTTACCGCAAAACATTAAGAAAGACTGGATTGACAAAGGCTACCCCGTATCAAAATCCTAACACATGCGCAGGCATGGCAGCAGAAAAGCAAATGGCTTAGAAAGGCAAAAATTATAAGTAATCGCCAATAAAAGCCCCGGCAAAAGCATCGTTTAAATTATCTTCCAATAGTAATATTTACATCCTTCGGTTTCCAATAAGTTCAAATACTATTATAGTAAAATCATGCAAGGGGCAATAAACTGGTGGCCTCTTTACTTCAATAGGTGAAAGATTGTTTTGTTGACTGCCTGTAAAATAAAAGCGTAAATTGGAATGAATATTTTACTCTTCAACCGATTTAATTAACACTATTTCGCTTGTTGCTTATCTTCTAACGAGTAATTAAATCAGCTTAATGAAAAGTCAATTCATCATTATAAAAGGGTTCTTAAAATTCATCATCTCAATACATTCTAAAAAAGTCACAGTTCACACTGTTCCTCCCTGCAAATACCCCGACCACTATTGCGAGACCCTTAGAAAGTCGCAGGAGTTAATAATAACATCGTTTTTAATGCGACGCAAAATAGTTAACGATGTTTATCCTGCTGTTACCAATTATTACCTCCAAAGGAACTGGATAATAAAAGATTACAGCAATACAGGTATAATAAATTAAGCGAAGCACAGCTATAGTAATAAACAATATTGCCAACTATAAAGCTAACCCAAAGAATAGCAGAAATACTCCAACTACCCTAGCTTCAATTGGCCTTCTTCTGTAAACGGTTCAGTTATAGCCTTTTCTTATTACACCCCGTTCGTTCTTGAATAAGTTATCTTTACACTTAATCTTAACAATGCAATGAACAAGAATGGACCAATAGTAATAATTGAAGACGATGTAGAAGACCAGGAACTGCTGGGTGATGTTTTTAAGGAATTGAAGGTTACGAATGAAGTTATTTTTTTTAGTGATAGTTACAAAGCGCTCGACTATTTAGTAAGCACTGATATCAAACCCTTCATTATATTCTCCGATATTAATATGCCTAAACTTAGTGGTACCGAGCTAAGGGAAAAAATACATAATAACGAAGATCTTAAATTAAAGTCGATCCCTTATTTGTTCTTTTCTACAAGTGCTGAACAAAAAGCTGTTGTTGAAGCATATTCAAAATCAGTACAAGGCTTTTTTGTGAAACCTCATACCTACGAGAAGTTACTGCGTGTTATAAGAATAATTGTTGAATACTGGCAGGAATGTGTGTCACCCGAGTACGTAAAGTAATACCAGCATACAGGCAAGTTAGCACCTGTTTTCTACTATAGCAATGCAAAAAGTTTTTAAATAGCAGGAGGTCAAAGGCCTCCTCCCTATCCGCATGCAAGGTCATCTACCCAAGAACACAAAACAATCTCCAACGGGTACTTAGCAGGAAAACAGGTTAATTCAACTGCAGTACAGCCATTGTATATCGCAGGTTACTGCACACCAGGAGGTAAAATTCTTTTCAAAAAACAGTTTAGATACCAATACCGTTTTAAAAATGAAAAAGTGCCTTAAGGTGCATAAGTAATCGTAAAGAGATCAGGTACAGGTTTAGTATTCATTTACTTAACCAACCTTGCAAAAGCCCTGCTAATTTTTTTATAACAGCAGGAGAAGAATGATTGGAGAATAATTATTGAGCCGCCATTTGTACTACTATTAAGCATCGTTGTGTCACTCACTTGTACTTGTATAACTTGAGTTGTCCTAAAATAGGTATACAGTTTTTATTTGTAATATGT